>NZ_JBDQZI010000017.1:0-82967 GCF_042920265.1 Lysinibacillus sp. KU-BSD001
AAGTCCGCTCGACTTGCATGTATTAGGCACGCCGCCAGCGTTCGTCCTGAGCCAGGATCAAACTCTCCATAAAAGAATTTGAGTAAGCTCAAATTTGCTGGCATCATGTTTGATGTCCAAATTTTTGTTTCTTATTCAGAAACGTTTATTGTTAACGTTTTGCTTGTTCAGTTTTCAAAGTTCATATTGTTTCTCGCTCGTTTCAGCGACTTCTCTAATTTAACATTTTTGTTTTCGTTTGTCAACAACTTTTTTTAGAAAGTTTTTTACGACTCTCGAAAATCCATGTTTTAAAGCGTCACGTCTTAGCGACAATTAATATATTACAATACAGGAACATTAAATGTCAACACTTTTTCAAAAAAATCCCGAGGCATGTTACACATGCCTCGATTACTATACTATAAGCCATATTCGCTTTCAATAAACTGTTTGTCTACTCGATAATGACGATGGAATACGATTTCATTTTTTGCGATTACAGGTTCTACAATAATGTAGCCTTTATCAATTAAATACTCGACAAATACTTCTAAATCCGTAGAGTAATAACTTAACTCTTCATGCGCGTGTAACTCTTGAATTTTCCAAGTCGGTTTAGTAAGCATTACTTCTACTATATGTTGAGCTCCATCGTGCGTTCTTGAATTAATAAGGAATTCGCTTGCTAGAAATAATAGCTCTAATCGTTTATCCAATGTCTCATTACTCATAATCAATTCTTCATATAGTTTATACACAGCAGGTTCAATCTTTTTCACCTGCGCCCACACTGTCACTTCAGGATACAGACCACTATCAATGACCGATAAACGCCCAAGATGGTGGAGCGACTCCACTACATAATTATAGGCATCTAAATAATCACCTCGTTCAAAAAACTCCTTCCCTTCTAAATACCGACGGATTAACTTACTAAATTGAATACCGGTTTTAATTTTACGTCCGTAAAACGGAAACTCTTGTAGTTCAGAACGTAATTTATATAAAAATTCATTTCGGTCAAAGAGCACTTTCCCAAAGAAAATCCAATCGACTAACTTTCGGTTCGAGCCAATGAAAAGCCACTTTCGTAAACGTTTTTCCGTTACGATGTGCATCACCATCTTCGTATCACCATACAAATAATGCTTTGTAAAAATAGGTTGATCCGCCTCTTTTACAATAATTAATAATACCGAATCAAATGTATCTGTTAGATTGATGGCATCATCACGTTTATTAATCAATATTACACCTAATGTATCAGGATGACTTGCACGCTCCTGATAGATTGGACGTAAAATGTGTTCCATAAAAGTACCCCCTAAAGTTTACACTACTACTATGCTGAAATGTTCGACGTACTATTTAGTAAATCCTTTCAAAAGATTATAATTCTAAAATAAATTCAATCTATGGTATAGTAATTTTAGATTGGGAGGCAAATAAAATGAAGAAGTATTCTAGCAAAATAAATAAAATCCGTTCATTTGCACTATCACTTATCTTTATTGGATTTGTTATTATGTACGGTGCGATTTTCTTCCGTGAAAATCAAATTTTAGTACTGATCTTTATGTCACTTGGACTACTATGCGTGATTGGAAGTACAGTCGTCTACGGCTGGATTGGTTTATTATCAACAAAAGCTGTACAAGTCGAATGTCCAAATTGCGGTAAACACACAAAAGTACTAGGTCGTGTCGATATGTGCATGTACTGTAATGAGCCACTGACACTAGACCCAACACTCGAAGGAAAAGAGTTCGATCAAAGCTATAATAAGAAGAATTAAAAGCTGGTGGTTAGCGCTAGCTTTTTTCTTTTCCTACAAGTACGCTCCACACTTATCATAAAAAATAAAAAACCTAGTAGCTGTTTTACTACTAGGTTCACATGCTATAACGCTGTTTTGTTTTCGTTTTCTAGACACTCTTGGCAAGTTCCGTAAACTTCCAGACGATGCGAATTTACTTGGAAACCTGTCACATGCGAAGCAAATTGCTCTACTTCGTTAAGACCAGGATAGTGGAAGTCTACAATTTTACCACAACATTCACAAATCATATGGTAGTGATCGTTTGTGACAAAATCAAAACGACTTGCTGCATCTCCATACGTTAGCTCTTTTACAAGCCCTACTTCCCGGAACACACGTAAATTGTTGTAAACTGTCGCGACACTCATATTTGGGAATTTACCTTCCAGCGCTTTATATATATCATCTGCTGTAGGATGAATCATGGAGTTAATTAAATATTCCAAAATAGCATGACGCTGTGGAGTAATTCGAACACCCGTAGTCTTTAACGTGTCTAACGCGTCTTTTAAATGCATTTCATCAGACATCGCCATGCACCTCATTTCATAAATAATTATTAATTTATAATTGTTACAAACAGTGTACGAAATTTATCCACAACTTGTCAACAATTCCTTAGCTATCTCCATACTTTCCCACATTAAAAGAGCGTTTTAGCTAAAAGCATTCTCAATTAAACACGATTAATTGAGAATTGAAAGTGTTTCCTTTTAATAACCTCTTAACAGGTCCATTTCATTTTCGAGCTGTCTCTCACCATTTAACCATTTACGAAGGCTCGGTTTAAAAATTTCGAGGCTACGCTCTACGTAACGTGATGAATGACTTGATAAATGCGGTGATACCGTCACATTTTTCAATTGCCATATCGGGCTGTTAGCTGGTAATGGCTCTTCTGCATATACATCTAATACCGCGTGAGCAATGAGGTTTTCTTGCAGTGCTTGCACAAGTACATCTTCAGCTACTAAATCCCCACGACCGAAGTTCATGAAAATCGCACTTTCCTTCATCACTTCAAAATGTTCACGCCCAATTAAGTTTTTTGTGTTTGGCGTGCTCGGCAACATGGAAATAACAATATCTGCTTTTGGTAAATGCTGTAGCAACTGTGCAATCGGATACGTTTCGTTCATATAATTAGTCATTGCACCCGAGCTATTAATACCTATTGTATGTACGTCAAACGCCTGTAGAATACGCCCAATTTCCTGACCAATGGCTCCTGGTCCTAAAATAAGTGCTGTACTACCGTTTAGCTCTGTTAACCGAATCTTTTTATTCCATTCACTACGAGCTTGTTGGGCATAAATACTCGGTAGCCCACGCTTTAATGATAAAATATGCGCTAAAATCGATTCGGTCATTGGCTTTTTATGAATACCGCGCACATTCGATACGTAAATGCCGCGCTCGGCAATAGCTTGTGCTGGCATTTTCTCAACCCCTGCAGAGGCAACAAAAATCCACTGTAATTTCTCCGCAACCGCAATTTTGTCGTCCGTTAAATCTTCGCCGTATGTGACAAGAATATCCGTTTCGCGAAGTACATCGTCCCGAACCCCTTGCTCAAAAATGAACTCCACTTCTGGGAACTCTTCTACTAACGGCTTACTTAAATCTGGTCTTGGTTCAAATGTAAAATAGACGCGCATCTCTCTTATTCCCCTTTTAACTGCGATAATACCGCTGCAATATGATTTTTCACTTTTACTTTACGCCATTCCGCTACAATGACTCCTTCTTCATTAATCAGGAATGTAGAGCGCTCAATGCCCATATATTCACGGCCGTACATTTTCTTTAGCACCCATACACCGTACTTTGCTGCTACTTCATGATTCGCATCGACTAGTAACGAAAACGGTAGACCGTGCTTTTCAATGAATTTCGTATGCTTATTCGCATCATCCATACTAACCCCTAAAATCACTGCATTTAATGAAGAAAAATCTTCATACGCATCACGGAAATCACATGCTTCCGTCGTACATCCTGGTGTCATATCTTTCGGATAAAAATAAAGCACCACCTGTTTTCCTTTAAAATCAGAAAGACTCACTTGCTCGCCCTTTTCATTTTCTAACGTAAAATCTGGTGCCTTTTGATTTAACAATGACATCGAATCCCTCCCTATCTTTTCTCTATCGTACCGAAGTCTCGTCAGTCTTTCAATTTCTTTGGCGTTTCAAAGAGATTGGGACTACAATAGACATGACAAACTAAGTTTGGAGGCAAAACAATGAATCATTCAAAATCCGAAGCAATTTATAAAGAGGCATGCGAGCATATCGTAGGTGGTGTGAATAGCCCATCTCGATCATATAAAGCTGTTGGTGGTGGCGCACCTGTTGTCATGTCACGTGGGAAAGGTGCATATTTTTGGGATGTAGATGGTAATCGCTACATTGACTACTTAGCAGCATACGGTCCTATCGTCACAGGTCACGGTCATCCACATATCACAAAAGCAATTGCTCATGCAGCAGAAACAGGCGTATTATATGGCACACCAACTGAGCATGAAGTGAAATTTGCAAAAATGTTAAAAGAGGCCATTCCGACTTTAGACAAGGTACGATTTAACAACTCGGGTACAGAAGCAGTGATGACTACTGTTCGTATTGCCCGTGCATACACAGGTCGCAATAAAATTATTAAATTCGCTGGTTGCTATCACGGCCACTTTGACCAAGTATTAGTAGCTGCTGGTTCTGGTCCTGCAACACTTGGCTCTCCTGATTCCGCAGGGGTACCACAATCCGTTGCAACAGAAGTGATTACCGTACCATTTAATAATATAGAAGAATTCAATTTAGCGATGGAGCGTTGGGGCAACCAAGTAGCCGGTATTTTAATCGAGCCAATCGTTGGGAACTTTGGTATTGTGGAACCGCACCCTGGCTTCTTAGAACATGTACATGCACTGGCAAAACAATACGGCGCATTGACAATCCACGATGAAGTCATTACAGCATTCCGCTTCCATTATGGTGCAGCGCATACGATGTTAGGTTTAACACCTGATTTAGTGGCCATGGGGAAAGTCATTGGTGGTGGCCTACCAATCGGTGCTTACGGCGGCCGAAAAGAAGTAATGGAAACTGTTGCACCACTTGGACCCGCATACCAAGCGGGAACAATGGCGGGGAATCCAGCGTCTATGCTTGCAGGTATCGCCTGCCTTGAAGTATTAGCACAACCGGGTGTATACGATGAAATGGATCGTCTCGGTGCGCTGCTTGAGAAAGGCATTTTAGAAGC
Source organism: Lysinibacillus sp. KU-BSD001 (assembly GCF_042920265.1). Lineage (NCBI taxonomy): Bacteria > Bacillati > Bacillota > Bacilli > Caryophanales > Bacillaceae > Lysinibacillus > Lysinibacillus sp. KU-BSD001. The sequence continues at coordinate 5,069 of NZ_JBDQZI010000017.1, forward strand.
AGCTGAGAAACATCATGTGACAATTACGGTCAATCGCTTAAAAGGAGCATTGACAATTTACTTCACAGATGAGAAAGTAGAAAACTATGAACAAGCTGAAAACTCCAATGGTGAAATTTTTGGTCGTTTCTTCAAACTAATGCTTTCAAAAGGTGTAAATTTAGCACCTTCTAAGTACGAGGCATGGTTCCTAACAACGGAACATACAGAAGAAGATATTTTAGAGACAATCGCTGCGGTTGATTACGCATTTTCACAACTATAAGAAGTCATCCGGCGAAGTGTCTTCATTGATTATCACATAGAAAGAGAGGGCTTCACGTTTTATGAAATTAGGTGCCCGTGTATTCAAAACTGGTGTCGCCATTATATTTGCACTATTTTTAGCTGAGCTACTCCATTTACCTTCGCCGGTATTTGCTGGAATTGCTGCTATTTTTGCGATTCAGCCGTCTATTTATCGTTCTTATTTAAGTATCTTGGAGCAAATTCAAGGGAACTTAATCGGGGCTGCGGTTGCGGTGATCTTTGGCTTGCTATTTGGCCATCATATTGTTGCCATTGGCATGGCAGCCATTATCGTTATCGGGCTAATGATGAAATTTAACCTCGAAAAATCAGTAACATTAGCACTTGTTACGGTTGTTGCCATTATGGAAATTCAAGGCGATGACTTTTTAATGTTTGGTCTTATTCGTTTTGCAACGGTCATGGTCGGCGTCTTCGCTGCTTTTATTGTGAATTTAGTATTTATCCCACCACGCTATGAAGTGAAATTATTTAAAACGATTAACGCACTTCAAGATGATATTATTCGCTGGACGCGCCTTGCGGTTCGCCAAGCAAGTGAGCATACATCGACGAAGACAGCATTAAAAAAATTAACAACTCGTATGAGTGAAGTGGATAATTTATATGACTTTTACAAAGAAGAACGGAGGTACTTCCGCAATCAAAAATTTGTAAAGGCTCGTAAACTCGTTGTGTATCGCCAAATGATTATCACCTCTAAAAAAAGTTTAGAGCTACTGCAACGGCTACACAAACATGAAAACGAACTCGGCAATTTACCTGAACAGTTCCGTCTCATGATTCAAGAACGACTCGATTTCTTACTGACATACCATGAGCAATTACTGCTTAAGTACACAGGGAAATTAAAGCCTGAACATTCACAGTGGATGCAACACGAGGAATATTTGCAGCGCAATGAAGTGATGGAAATTTTCATTAAGCAAATTGCCTTAGCACAAGAGCTAGAAGATGAAGAAGAATTTTCAAGTTATCACTTACTCTATATTTTATCGCGTATTTTAGATTATGAGGAAAATCTAGAGCATTTAGATACGCTCATCGTGTCGTATCGTAGCTATCACGGGAAAGAAAAAAATGTGGATTTAGAAGAAGAGTTTTATTAACCGGTAAGCGAATTGCTTACCGGTTTTTTTACAGAAATTTAAGTTACCCATAAAAAATAGGAGCCCGTTGAAAAGCCCCTGTACGTGTCTAATTTTTCATCTTCGGATCAAGTGCATCGCGTAAGCCATCGCCCATTAAGTTAAAGCCAATCACCGTTAGCATGATCGCCAATCCTGGAAAAATCATTGCCCACGGTGCATTGAGTAAAAAAATACGCGCATCTGCTAACATTTTCCCCCACTCAGGTGTAGGTGCTTCTGCGCCAAGTCCTAAAAATCCTAATGCTGCTGCTTCAATAATCGCTGTAGCAACCGCTAAAGTCCCTTGTACAATAATCGGCGTCATCGAATTCGGTAAAATATGGCGCCATAAAATACGGGCATTTTTCATCCCGATTGCTCTGGCCGCATGTATATATTCCTCTTCTTTTACGGTGAGTACACGTGAACGAATGAGTCGTCCAAAATTCGGTACGTTAATAATGGCAATCGCAATTAAAGCATTTTGTAAAGATGGTCCTAAAATCGAGACAATCGCAATGGCTAATAAAATACTCGGAAAAGCGAGCATAATATCAAACAACCGTGAAATCATCGTATCGAGCCAGCGTCCATAATACCCTGCAATAATCCCTAAAAAGCTCCCAGTAACGGCAGATAAAATGACGGCTGTAAAACCAACCGTTAATGAAATACGTGTCCCATGTAAAATACGTGAAAAAATATCGCGTCCTAAGTCATCCGTCCCAAACCAGTACTCACTCGATGGAGGGACTAGACGCTCCGCTAAATTTTGCTCATTAATCCCTTGCGGTGCAATGTAAGGACCAATTATAGCGAGAAGGATGAAAAATAGCACAATCCCCATGCCAAAAAGAGCCGATTTGCTTTTTTTAAAGCTTCGCCATGCTTCTTTCCATGGGCCAACTACTTTTTCTTCTTTAATTTCTTGCAATGGCGCATTGGATATGATCTGAGACATTCCCCATCCCCTCCCTAGTTATATTTAATCCTTGAGTCAATCACGGTATATAAAATGTCTACAAGTAAATTAATCATGACGAATAAAAATGCGACGATTAAAATCCCTGACTGAATAACAGGATAATCACGGTAGCCAATTGCCTCATAAATATAGCGACCAATACCTGGCCAACTGAAAATCGTTTCTGTTAAAATGGCGCCCCCTAACAGCAGCCCTGTTTGTAAACCAATTACCGTTAATACAGGAATTAACGCATTTTTCAGTGTATGTTTATAAATGACAATCAACATACGCTGTCCTTTTGCGCGAGCTGTACGGACAAAATCTGAACGCATTACTTCTAGCATAGAAGCCCGTGTCATACGGGCGATAATGGCTGTTGGAATCGTCGCTAACGCAGTACCCGGGAGCACTAAATGTTTTAACACGATGACAAATTGATCGAAACGTCCTTGGATTAATGTATCGATTAAATAAAAATGCGTAATCGCTATGACCGGATCCCGTACTTCTTCACGACCTGAAGTCGGGAGCCACCCAAGCTTAATACTAAAAAGCCATTGTTCAACTAATCCAAGCCAAAAAATTGGCATCGAAACGCCGACTAATGCGATCACCATCACGATGTAGTCAAACTTTGAATTTTGGAACCAGGCTGAAATAATGCCCGCATTCATACCGACAATGACAGCAATCGCCATCGCAAAAAATGCCAACTCAAATGTAGCAGCTAAATATGGCCAAACTTCTGTCGTAATCGGTTGCCGTGTACGTAAGGAGTCTCCTAAATCGCCAGTGACGATATCTTGCAAGTAGCTAAAATACTGTACATACCACGGATTATTTAACCCTAATGATTCGCGCAATGCTGCCACGGCCTCCGCTGTTGCTTGTTGACCTAAAATGACTTGCGCCGGATCTCCTGGAATGGCATGAATAATTAAAAAGACAATAATAGACATCCCAAGTAATACAGGAATTAAATGAATAAGTCGTTTCATTATATAGTGAAGCATTGTCTTCACCTCTTCTAAAGAATTTGCTAGAAATTTAGAAAAAAGGGAGGCGATATCCTCCCTTTTCGATTTAACTATTCCATCGAAACATTCATTAAAATATCAGAACCTGTTGGATGTGGTAAGAAACCTTTTACTGTTGATTTTGCAGCAAGTAATGGTGTCGAGTGTGCCAATGGTGCCCACGGTGCATCCGCATGAATCATCTCTTGCGCTTGTTTATACAGACCATTCCGTACATTTTCGTCTGTTTCAGATTGTGCCGCGATTAATAAATCATGCACGGCATCATTTGAGTAATATGCATAGTTGTTGCTTCCGATATTATCTTTATCTAGTAACGTATATAAGAAGTTATCCGCGTCACCATTGTCACCTGTCCAACCAAGCATGAACGCATCCGCTTCCCCGTTCTTCGTCTTCTCTAAATAGACCGCCCATTCATATGTCACAATTTTTGACGGAATCCCTACATCTTCAAGGTTTTTCTGAATTACTTCCGCCACTTTCATCCCATCTGGCATATATGGACGTGGCACTGGCATTGCCCATAGTTCAATTTCTGAACCATCATAACCAGCTTCTGCTAATAACGCTTTTGCTTTCTCTGGATTGTATTCATATCCTTTGATTTCATCGTTATACCCGCTAATAGATGATGGCATTGGATTGACGGCTACTTCTGCACGCCCTTCGAAAAATGCATCCACAATAGCTTGCTTGTTAATCGCATGGTTCACCGCTTGACGCACTAATTTGTTATCAAATGGTGGACGTGTATTCGTTAAACCTAAGTAACCAATATTCATAGATGGACGTTCGATTAATTGAAGTGCTGCATTCGCTTCAATTGAAGCACCATCAGATGGATTGATCCCATCAGCTAAGTCGATATCGCCTGCTGTTAAAGCATTTAAACGTGCTGAGTTATCCGGAATAGAACGGAAAATAACACGATCTAATTTCGGTAATCCTTCTTGCCAGTAATCTGCAAACTTTTCAATCGTAATGGAATCATTGCGCTTCCACTCCACAAATTTAAATGGCCCTGTACCAACTGGATTGTCGCCAAATGAATCGCCAGCTGATTCAAACGCAGTTGGTGATGCGATGCCAAACGGGCTCATCGCTAAGTTCTTTAAGAATGGTGCTTGTGGACGAGATAATGTAAATACGACTGTATGCTCATCTTCAGCAACCACATCTGTAATAATATCTGCCCCTTCTGCTTTAAACATGGAATTGAAGTAATAGAAATCTTCTGCTGTTCCCGCTTTCCAACGATTTACGTTTTTCACAACGGCTTCTGCATTGAAATCTGTCCCATCATGGAATTGAACCCCTTGCTGCAATTTGAATGTGTAAGTTAACCCATCGTCACTAATTTCCCAGCTTTCTGCTAAGCCTGGATTTACTGTTGTATCTTGTTCACCAAACTCGAGTAATGTTTCAAAAATATTTTTTGTTACTTTAAATGATTCGCCATCTGTTACAATAGCGGGATCAAGTGATACGGAATCGCCACCACGCCCAAATACTAATACTTGCGGTGAAGTTGATGCATCATTCTCACCATTTCCCTCTGTATCACTTTCAGTACCTGTGTCCGTTGTAGCGGAATCATCTGTTGCATCCGAATTACAAGCAACAAGCACAAGCGTTAACAGGAGCAACAATAGCCCAAGTGACCAAACTTTTTTATTCATTTTAAACCCCTCCTCATTTCTTTCGCTTTTATCATTAGTGCTGCACATCATTGTATAAATGACAAGCAACAGAATGACCTGGTTTTACTTTTCTAAACAATGGTGCTGTCACTTTACAAATGTCACTCGCATACGGGCAGCGCGTATGAAATGCACAGCCAGCTGGTGGATTCGAAGGACTCGGGATATCCCCTTCCAATACAATGGGTTCCCGGTGATGTAGCGGATCAGGAATCGGGACTGCTAATAATAGTGCCTGCGTATACGGATGAAGCGGTTCTTCATAAAGTGAATCGCTACCCGCAAGCTCCACCATACGTCCGAGATACATTACGCCAACGCGATCGCTAATATGTCGAACAACACCTAAATCATGCGCGATAAATATATACGTTAGCTTCAAATCCTCCTGTAGCTTTTGCATCAGATTTAATACTTGCGCTTGAATCGATACATCTAATGCGGATACCGGTTCATCTGCAATGATGAGCTTCGGATTTGTCATTAATGCACGGGCAATGCCAATGCGCTGCCGTTGCCCTCCACTAAATTGATGCGGATAGCGCTTTGCATGATACGCACTTAATCCAACCATTTCTAAGTATTCATGCACCTTTTCTTTTCGCTCTTTCGCTTTCCCCATTCCGTGTACAATAAGCGGCTCTTCTAGTATTCTTTCCACTGTATGACGGGGATTTAAAGAAGCATATGGATCTTGGAACACCATTTGAATATCTCGCCGCATTTTACGCATTTCTTTTTCCGATAATGCGGTTAGCTCTACATCGGCAAAAGTCACTTTTCCACTTGTCGGTTCCAAAAGTCGCATAATGGCACGCCCAGTCGTCGATTTCCCACACCCTGACTCCCCTACAATGCCGAGTGTTTCTCCTTCATATAATTCAAAGGAAAGGTCATCCACCGCTTTCACTTCTCCTTTATTTGTGGAAAATAAACCGGTACGAATCGGAAAGTATTTTTTGAGATGCTCAACTTTCAACAACAAGTTCGTCATATACTTCACCTCCTGCCCTTTCTTCTACTAAGAAGCACCGCGCCTCATGCCCATCTGCCGCTTTATACATAGGCGGATTTTCTTGTAGACATCGTTCCTGTGCAAACTGACAACGCGGCGCAAAACGGCATCCTGTCATAATTGAACCAGGCTTCGGCACATTTCCCGGAATCGAATGCAAACGCTCCTTTTTAAATCGCATGTCTGGGACAGATTGAATTAGCCCTTTCGTATAAGGGTGTTGCGGATTTTTAAATATTTCTTTTACAGGCGCTTCTTCCACGATTTGCCCAGCATACATCACAATAACGCGCTCACACGTTTCCGCTACTACACCTAAATCATGTGTAATAAACAAAATGGCTGTATGTAATCGTTTATTTAAATCTTTCATTAGCTTTAAAATTTGTGCCTGAATCGTTACATCTAATGCGGTAGTTGGTTCATCGGCAATAAGAATTTTCGGATCACAAATCAATGCCATAGCAATCATGACACGCTGACGCATGCCACCTGATAATTGATGTGGATATTCTTTCATCAACTCTTTAGGACGAGGTAAGCCAACGAGCTTCATCATTTCCATAGCCCTTTTTTTCGCACGTCTTTTAAACCACATTTTATGATGGATTGACAATGCCTCTACCAGTTGATTTCCAATCGTAAAAAGTGGGTTCAGTGAGGTCATTGGCTCTTGGAAAATCATCGCCATTTCTTTTCCACGGATTTTTCGCATTTCTTTTTCCGAAAGAGACGTTAAATCTCTGCCATTTAATAAAATCTTCCCTCCTGTAACCTTCCCTGGTGGATTCGGTACAAGCCCCATAATGGATAGAGAGGTCACACTTTTTCCACATCCTGATTCGCCAACGATCCCTACGATTTCACCGGCACGAACAGAAAAGCTAATTTGATCGACGGCTACAATATTTCCATCATCCGAAAAGAATGTCGTTTCTAAATTTTTCACTTCAAGTAATTTATCTGAATCCATCGAGCTGCCCCCTTTTCCAAAATGGCACTGTATTCTGTGTATCAAAACAGACTATTATTTATCTTTTAAAGTAGAATTTTTCTATCTTTTATTAATAGTATTCTCGAAGCAGCAAAAATATTAATCTTTCTCTTTTATTCCGTTTTGGAGAATCTATATAAAAATAAAAAAGAGAGGCGAATGCCTCTCTTTAATCTAACTTTTGAACTTGGAACAAATTATAATATGCCCCTTGCTTTGCCATGAGCTCCTCGTGGGTACCTGATTCAACCACTTGTCCATACTCGATGACGAAAATTTTATCTGCATGTGTAATCGTGGATAGACGATGGGCGATGACGATGGTTGTACGGTCGTGCGCTAATCGATCAAGTGACTCTTGAATAAGTGCCTCACTTTCTAAATCAAGCGCAGACGTTGCTTCATCTAAAACGAGGATTGGCGGATTTTTTAAAAACACACGCGCAATCGCTACACGTTGTTTTTGACCACCTGATAGCTTTACGCCTCGCTCCCCAACTTTTGTGTCATAGCCTTGTGGTAAACTCATAATGAAATCATGTGCATTGGCCGCTTTAGCAGCAGCAATGACTTCTTCATCGGTTGCATTTGGATTGCCCATTAAAATATTTTGTTTCACCGAATCACTAAACAAAATATTATCTTGTAGCACAATACCAATTTGTGAACGAAGTGATGTTAATGTTACATCACGTACATCGCGGTCATCTATTTTTATAGCCCCTGCGCTTGTATCATAAAAACGTGGAATTAAGCTAACAATCGTCGACTTCCCACCACCACTCATCCCAACAAATGCCGCTGTTTGCCCTGGCTCGATTGTAAAATCTACATGATCTAAAATGGTTTTCCCTTCTTTTTCGTAATGGAACGTGACATTTTCAAAGGCAAGCTTTCCTGCTACTTCTTTTAGCTCTAGAGCATTCGGCTTATTTTCTACATCATATTTTTCATCTATTAATTCAAACATCCGGTCCATCGATGCAATCGCTTGTGTTAATGTTGTTGATGAACTAACTAAACGACGTAGCGGTCCGTATAGCCGCTCAATATAAGCATAAAAAGCAACCATCACCCCAATGGATAAATTCCCGTGAATCACTTCATAGCCTGCATAAGCAATTACAAGTAGCGGCGCGATATCCGTAATCGTATTGACAACCGCAAATGATTTCGCATTCCAACGTGAGTGAGTTAATGCTTTATTTAAAAATTCCCCATTTGTCTCATCGAAAATCGCTTGTTCATGTTTTTCGAGCGTAAAGCTTTTAATAATGCTCATGCCTGTTACACGCTCATGCAAATAGCTTTGTACGCCTGCCAAAGCTTGTGAGCGCGCACGTGTTAATGCACGTAATCGCCCAAAGAAATACTTCACACTAAACGCGTAAAACGGAAGCGCAATCAATGAAACGATGGTCAGCTTGACATCCATGGAAAACATAATCGCCACAACAATGATGACTGTGACTAAATCGAGCCATAAATTCATAAGCCCCGTCATCACGAAATTTTTCGTTTGCTCTACGTCATTGATCATACGCGAAATAACTTCCCCTGCGCGCGTATTCGCATAATATTTTAAGCTTAGCTTTTGCAAATGCCCATATAGCTCTTTCCGAATATCAAATAAAATATTATTACTTAAATTTTGCGCAAAATATTGGCGGTAATATTCAATTGGTGGACGTACCACGAAGAATAGAACAAGTGCAATGCCAATCCATGTCAATAGTTGCTTTGTTTTCTCCTCAGCTGATAAACTTTCTTCCAATAAAATATCATCTAAAATAATTTGTACTAACCACGGTAAAAATAGTGGAATAGCAAATTTCAAAATGCCAATTACAATTGTAAACATTAATAACCACTTATACGGCTTAACAAAGCGCATATATCTCTTTATACTATCCAATGGCTTCTCCCCTTCATTCTTTTCGCAATGTTTATTACTATATCACATTTTAGGGTGATCAATTAATCACTATACCTTCCCTCACTCACTAAAATCCCCCAAAAGAAAAACATAGACAAATTTAGTATTGTCTATGTTTTAGTCATAACTTATTTTTTTACTGTTGGTCTGCTTGGATTTCACGATACAGTTCATAGCGGTTTGTCCAAACTTCGATAAAATCTGGCGCAAACGGTCCTCGTCGCTGTTGAATCCAGCTAATTAATTTTGTTAAGTTGCGCTTTAAAATTTTATCAATGACTTCCGGATAGGCCATTTCTTGTTTATGTTGCTCATATTCATCCTCATCCAGCAATGTATAAGACATATCGGGAAAAACCTTCACATCCAAGTCATAATCAATATATTTTAAGGCATGGTTATCAAACACAAACGGTGAACTCATATTACAGTAATAGTACACGCCATCTTCACGCAACATACAAATAATATTAAACCAGTGTTCTGCATGAAAATAACAAATGGAAGGTTCTCTTGTGAGCCACGTACGACCATCTGACTCTGTTACAAGTGTTTTTTCATTTGCACCAATTACAATATTTTTTGTACCTTTCAAAACCATTGTTTCTTGCCAGACACGGTGGATACGACCATTGTGCTTATAGCTATGTATTTGTATCGTTTCGCCTTCTACGGGTAATGCCATATTGAAGCCCACCTTTTCGTCGTCTACGCTATCTATAATCTAGCAGTCTCCTACTTATTATAACAATGGATGAATAAAAGGTGTAGTTAGAAAAACATAAATTTCGCAATACGTTGTAAAAACAAGGCGCTTTTTTGTCAATTGACGAAATAGTGTTAATCTTGGTGAGAAAAGCAAGAAAGGCTTCACTGATTTACCCACAGTTCCATTACCTAATAAGAAAGCCGGCATGTCTTTAACAGACACACCGACTTTTGCAGGGAATTCATACGTTTAACAACATTTCACTGCAGACATAGCTATTTAGCTTGTCTTACATGTTGTTGTTATTGTTGCGGCGGTTTTGTTGGTTTTGTTGATTTTGTTGATTGTTTTGACGCTCAACTCGATTACGTTGTTGCTGCAACTGTTGGAAATCTTGTTCGTTGCCGAACTCCTCCATATTGTTTTGGTTCTGGTTGTTGTTAAGGAATTCGTTGTTGTTGTTGTTGTTATTTTGTTTGTTTTGATTTCTTTTCATGATGAATTCACCTCCACGCTACCTATTGTGTACCGTGCAGGATTTTTTATTCATTTAATTTCATTCCAGATTTTTAACATAGGGACAGGCATCGGCAAACGCTCAATTTGTTCTCGTGTAAAAAATTTTTCATCATCTGTTGCTTCCACTTCCACAAGCTCTGCTTCAATATGCCATGTTAAATGTGAAAAGATATGTTTAAATGTGAGTACTTTTCCATGCTCTACTTTCACCTTCACATCATACTGTTGGAATAATTTGTTTAATGCATCTTCCTCTTTTTTTATTTCAATCATCGGAAACTGCCACATATTGGCCAACAACCCATTCGCATCACGCTTTTCTAATAAATAGCGTCCTTCGTTATCACGTACAATATATACTTTATAGTGTAGATTTTTCATTTTTGTTTTTTTTGTTTTTACCGGAAGCTGTGCCATATCGCCTGCTTCAAATGCGCGGCAGTATTCACGAACCGGACATAATAAACACTTTGGTGAAGTCGGTGTACAAATTAGTGCTCCAAGCTCCATTAAGCCTTGATTAAAGGAAGATGTATTGTTTGGATCAATTAGTTCTGTTACGGCTTCTTCAAATATTTTTTTTGTTTTTGGCAATGCAATATCATCATAAATATGAAGTACACGACTCAGTACACGCATTACATTCCCATCTACTGCATGTTCCGGCTTGCCATAAGCAATACTAAGAACAGCACCTGCTGTATATGGACCTACACCTTTTAGTTTGGATATATCTACTCGGTTATTCGGCACAACCCCACCGTATGTTTCGACTACTTCTCGCACACCTGCTTGTAAGTTTCGTACGCGTGAATAGTAGCCAAGCCCTTCCCACATTTTTAAAATATCCTCTTCTGGGGCATAGGCGAACGTTTGCGGCGTAGGAAATTTTTCTACAAAACGATTGTAATAAGGGATGACTGTATCTACACGCGTTTGCTGAAGCATTACTTCTGAAACCCAAATTTTATAAGGATCGATTGTATGTCGCCAAGGCAGATCCCGTTTTTCTCGCTTAAACCATTCCACTAATGCTTTTTGAAATTCTTCTTTATATTCATAATTCATTTAATTCACCTATAATTCGATTTTATTTTTGCTTTAAAGGGTATATTATTAATTATGATAGGAAATGTTAATTTTTCCCCATAATTGTTCGCATATTCGTTGCCATATACAAGGAGTTGATTGCTTTGGACACAGGTACACATTTAGTCATGGGTATTGCCATTGGAGGTTTAGCACTTGTCGATCCCGTCGTTGCAGAAAGCTCAGCCATGTTCGGCGCTGTGATGGCTGGTACGATTTTAGGGCAGCAAGCACCAGATGTAGATACGGTTTTAAAATTACGCAATAATGCGATTTATATACGTCATCACCGTGGCATTACACATTCCATACCTGCTACTATTCTTTGGCCTATTGCCATTACGGCTATTTTATCGTCAATTGTCCCCGACGCCAACCTATTGCACTTATGGCTGTGGACACAAATCGCCGTTTTTCTCCATGTATTTGTTGATATTTTTAATGCCTACGGTACACAAGCTTTTCGCCCCCTTTCAAAAAAATGGGTAGCACTTGGTGTTATCAATACATTTGATCCATTTATTTTTGCTCTTCACTGTGTAGGGATTGTATTATGGGTGTTCGGGGCAAATCCTGTATGGACGTTCAGCGTCATGTATGTCATTATTGTAGGCTATTATATTTTACGTTTTATGGTGCAAAGGGCCGTCAAAAAAGCCGTGCACAATACGATTCAAGATGAAGAATACGTAATTGTAGCGCCCACGATGCGATTCTTTTATTGGCGCATTGCCGCTGCCTCTAAAACGCATTATTATGTCGGTCGTGCCTATCGTCGTTCGGTGAATATTTACGATAAATTTGAAATCGTTCCATTACCGCGCACCCCCTATGTAAACGCTGCGATGCAAGATGAAAATTTGCGCTCATTTGTCTCGTTTTCTCCGCTGTACCGTTGGGAAATTGCTGAACTACCGAGCGGTTTAACGGAAGTACGTTTAATCGACTTACGCTACCGTAGTAATGATCGTTATCCTTTTGTGGCGGTTGCACATGTAAATGATGATTTAGAAGTCGTTAATTCATATACAGGTTGGATTTTCAGCGAGGATAAACTACAGCGCAAGCTACAAATCGGGGCGAGTGAATAAAGTGTGCAAAAGGCTCACGCTAAGTTAGCGTGAGCCTTTTGTTTATTGCACCGTATCTTCGGATGTATTTAGTAAATGGGCATACTTTGGATTACGTGCGGCAAATAAATGGAGCTTATCGCCGTAACTTGTAATTAACTGACGAACTAAGTTTTCTGTGTACTCTGCTCCGCGAAATGCATAGCCTGCCTTCGCCGAAGTGGCTTCATAATCACTCCACAATAGCTCTACCCATACACGCGCACGTCCTGCTGGCATTTCAGGGTTTTTCACTAGCAACTCTTCTGTTAACTTTGCGATATTTGCTTCCATATTACTTCCCTGCCTTTATCGGTGCTAAAATCGATACCGGTAATGCTTCCTCATAGCGGTCGCCCCCTAAACGGTACCCCCAAGCAAAACGCCCTTTTAAACGTTCTACCATAAAATACTCACCCGGTGAGCTATCAATTTTATACATTTCGCCAGGAACAATCGTATCTAGATCCACTAAATACGCTGCTGCCATTAATGCTTTACGCTCATATACGGCATACTCGTTCACAATCCCTAGTTGTTCTGCTTTACGTGCTTTCTCTTTTAAACGTGCGATTTCTTCGCGTAACTCATGTTCTGTCATCGTAGCATAGTTTTTTTCCATCATGCTTCTTCTTGCTCCTTTTCTTCAATAAAACGATTGATTACTTCTATAGGAAAGCCCTTTTTGTAAAGAGCTTGCTTTACTTTTAGATTGCGCTCAGCTCGTGCAAACTTGGCTGCATACTTGCTCCATAGTTTTTCCCCTTGCGTAGCAATCATTACTGTCCATTCATCTTCTTCGCGCTCTAATGTAATGCGTTCTAACACATCGCTTACAATACTAAAGGAATACCCTTTTCGCAGCAACACATCTTGGATTTTTTGTTTCACTTGTGCTGGTGTTTTTCGGTTTCCTGCTCGTACTTCTTTCTCTGCTAGTTGTATTGAAATTTCAAGTTGTTCTTCATACGAAAACGTTTCAAGCACTTCATCTTGCAATAATTTGTCGATTCCTTTTTTCTTTAAATCTTGCCTGATAGCACGTGGACCTTTTTTCATTGTGCGCTTCTTTGTTTCAAGTAATGCTTTAGAATAAGTTTCATCATTTAAAAACCCAAGTGCCTCTAATTTACGGATCGCTTCTAACACAACGGCTTCTCCGTATCCCGCATCAAATAGTTTTTTCTTTACTTCATATTCACTTCGCATTTGAAAACTTAAAAACGAGAGCGCCTTATTAAAGGCTTTCGCAATCTCATCCTCATATGTAATTTCATCAATATCAAACTGCTCAAGCACTTTGCCTTTTATTAAGCCAAATTTAATAAGTGTACCTTCATCTACTGCAAACGCATATTCATCGTTCAAATAAATATTATACCGCTCTTTGTTATTTTTTTGACGACCTATTTTTGTAATAACCTGCATGCGTTCACCTTCCTTTTCTCTCTAGTATACATATTTTTACGAAACGTTTCACGATTGGATATAATAGGGAAAGAAAAGCTTTGGAGGTGCTGAAAATGAAAGTAGCAATTTCAGGTGGTACAGGATTAGTTGGCAAAAGACTATGTGCATTATTAAAAGCACGTGGCGATGAAGTAATTGTCTTAACGCGAGGGAAAACAAAAGAAGAAAATAGCATTCGCTATGTAAAATGGCTCGGTGGCGAAACACCTGAAAAAGAGTTAGAAGGTATTGATGCATTCGTCAATTTAGCAGGTGTCTCATTAAATGAAGGACGCTGGACAGAAGAACGAAAAAGTGCCATTTATAATAGTCGAATGAACGCAACGGATGAAGTCATTCGCATCATTGAAAATTTAGAAACAAAGCCACAAGTACTTGTCAACGCAAGTGCAATCGGTATTTATCCATCTTCTACATCGAATGTTTATACAGAAAACGAAGTAATTTTGGAAAAAAATTTCCTGGGAAAAACAGTAGCTGATTGGGAGGAGCGAGCGAGTCGCGCAGCTACGTTAGGAGTTCGCGTTTGTTTAATGAGGCTTGGTGTAGTATTAGCACGGGATGCTGGCGCACTACCATTAGTTGCCTTGCCCTATCAGCTGTTTGTTGGTGGCACAGTAGGCTCAGGTGAACAATGGCTATCTTGGATTCATGTGGATGATGTGTGTGGGGCCATCATTCATGCAATCGAAAAACCTGAACTAGAAGGACCAATCAATGTTACATCACCGAATGCAAAAAGGATGAAAAAATTTGGAAAAACAGTCGGGCATGCTTTAAATCGTCCACACTGGCTCCCTGTTCCAAGCTTTGCATTAAAACTAGCGCTCGGTGAAAAAAGTCAGCTTGTATTAGAAGGACAGTATGTCGTCCCTGAAAAACTGCTACAATCAGGTTACGAATTTAAATTTTCATCCTTAGAAGAGGCCATTGTTGATTTGTATAATGTATAAATATAGAAAATTCAATCACTCTTAGAAAGACATATCTCGACTGAACTAGTTCGAGATGATGTCTTTCTTATATGGATATCCATAAACCTTACACTTTTTTATCTGTTAAAAATTTTTCAACTCCCTTTCACATTCACACCATGAAAATCCATGTATAGTAAAACGATACGGTCGCAACCTACTTGTAAAAAGGAGGTTGCATTTTTTTATGAAAAAAACGATTGGTCTTGCTGTTAGTATAACCATCATTTTGTTTTCCATCGTATCCTTTGCTTTTGCGGATGAGCTGCACTGGGGATTCAAAAAAGCATCTGGTGGGGCACAAATTGAAATTGGCAGTGAGCTTGAAAATATGCTGACGAAATATGACGCTATTTACCGTGGTGATCCAGAATCCAAAACGATTTACTTAACTTTTGACAACGGATACGAAAACGGCTTTACGGAAAGGATTTTGGATGCACTAAAAGAAGAGGATGTCCCGGCTACCTTTTTCTTAACAGGTCATTACGTAACGAGTGCCTCTGATTTAGTGAAACGAATGGTAAAAGACGGACATATTATCGGCAACCATTCCGATAAACATCCGAACATGGCTCGTTTATCCGAAGAGCAAATGGTGACAGAATGGAAAAATTTCGATAAAAAGCTAAAAGAAGTAGCGGGCGTTGAACGCACATACTATACCCGTCCACCAGAAGGCGTCTACAATGAAGCGGTGCTCGCTGCGGGGTTAAAGCATGAATACCGCCATATTTTCTGGTCGATTGCTTTTAAAGACTGGGAAAAGGATGTACGCCGTGGTGGAGACTATGCCTACAACGAACTTATGAAGCAGCTTCATCCAGGGGCAATTATTTTAATGCACACGGTTGCGGAAGATAATGCCGATGCCATTCCGAAATTTATTAAAGATGCGAAAGCACAAGGATATACATTCGGTTCATTAGATGATTTATATAAAAAATAATTTAGTTCCACCTGCTTCCTTTTCTTTCGCTCTTCCGTCCGTTATAATAATGCGATGAACTTAAAGGACGTGAAGGCAATGAATCAAGTAACAATGGAAATCGGTCAAAAATTTCCGTTAACGATTAAACGGCTCGGCATTAATGGAGAAGGTGTTGGCTTTTACAAACGCAATGTCGTATTCGTCAAAGGCGCTATTCCTGGAGAAGAAGTAACGGTGAAAGTGACAAAGCTTCAGCGTAATTTTGCAGAAGCAGAAATTTTAACAATCCGGAAACGGAGTGAATCTCGTCAAGAGCCACCATGCGCTGTGTATGAACAATGTGGTGGCTGTCAATTGCAACATATGACATACGAGGCTCAGCTTTTAAATAAACGAGATATCGTTGTACAAGCGATGGAAAAATACGCGCGCGATATCGCAGAACATACAGAAATTCGCCCAACACTTGGCATGGACAATCCATGGAATTATCGCAACAAAAGTCAGTTCCAAGTACGAAAAGAAGGTAAGCGTGTATATGCTGGTCTTTTCACAGAAGGCTCAAATAAGCTGTTAAACATTAACGATTGCTTAGTGCAGCACCCGATTACATCGCGTATTACAGTAGATGCGCGTAAAACATTACAAAAACTAGGGGTGACGATTTATGACGGGAAAACATTAAACGGTCTCGTCCGTACAATCGTCGTCCGTACAGGCATGCGCACAGGTGAAACACAGCTTTGTATCGTCACAACACGCAATGAATTCCCGCATAAAGAAGAGTTTATTGCCCGTATGAAGAAGCTACACCCTGCGATTGTCTCGATTACACAAAACATTAACCGTGAAAAAACGTCACTGATTTTTGGTGATGAAACGATTGTACTAGACGGCAAAGAAACGATTCACGAAGAATTAGGTGAATTAGCGTTTGATTTATCGTCTCGTGCATTTTTCCAACTAAATCCTGAACAAACTGTTCATTTATATAATGAAATTAAAAAAGCTGCCGCGCTGACAGGGAAAGAAACGGTTGTAGACGCGTACTGCGGCGTTGGTACAATTGGTTTATGGCTAGCTGGCGAAGCGAAAGAAGTGCGCGGCATGGACATCGTACCGGAAAGCATTCAAGACGCAAAAGCGAATGCACGTAACCACGGCTTTAAGCATGCCCGCTACTATACAGGGTCAGCTGAAGACTGGTTAGCTCGCTGGCGCCGTGAAGGCTTTACACCAGATGTCGTAACGGTTGACCCACCGCGTACAGGTCTCGCGCCAAGCTTTATTAAAACCGTATTAAAGATTCAACCAAAACGCATTGTGTATACATCTTGTAACCCTTCCACACTGACGAAGGATTTAAAAGAGCTCTCAAAGCTTTATGACGTAAAATACATTCAACCAGTAGACATGTTCCCTCAGACGAGTCATGTGGAGTGTGTCTCGCAACTCATTTTAAAAGAAAAAAGATAGTACTTTTAAATTTTCATTTCGCCTACAAGCAGGCAGTGATTATTTGATAAAAACATGTAATACATTCATGAATAAATAACGGCTAGTAGGTCATACTAAGTTCGGTTCCACTTCTAATCGATCATGAAACAGGAGGGTTACTACGATGAGTAAATCTGGCGCAAAAGATTCAAAATCACAGGATGATCCGCCACGTTACGTTTCATGAATGATAAGTGTCACCTAGAGGCTTCCCTAAAAAGGA
Organism: Lysinibacillus sp. KU-BSD001; assembly: GCF_042920265.1. Taxonomy (NCBI): domain Bacteria; kingdom Bacillati; phylum Bacillota; class Bacilli; order Caryophanales; family Bacillaceae; genus Lysinibacillus; species Lysinibacillus sp. KU-BSD001. The sequence continues at coordinate 22,681 of NZ_JBDQZI010000017.1, forward strand.
AGCCTCTTTTCATTTGTCCTTCACACAAATTGTAAAAAAACTCTTATTAAAAATACGTACTTTTAAAAAGAGTACAGTCGAAATCACGACGAAGCAATCATGAGGAAATATAATCACCACACTGAATTGCATTGTTCTTTATTGGATAGCCTATTAAATAATTATGACTACTATAAAAGATGGGAGGATACGAAAATGTCTTCAAAGGAAATGCTTTTGTGGATTGTTGAACAATTCAAAGGTACAAATGAATTAACTAAGAAGACCTTAGAATATGAAAATAAACTTGCCGTATTATTTTACGTAAAATCGCTTATAGATCAGGAATTACTTCAAAAAGTAATAATAAAACCTTTTTTTGAAATGCAGTCCGAAAATCAATTTACGTCATACTTAACTGCATTACCATACTTTCAAGAAGTCGAATCTAAAGCACAGGCACTATTTGAGCTAACTAGCGGTAGCTCATTAGTCGTCATTCAAAATGATTTATATTTAATTGACTTAAAATTATCCAGCAATGATGCAATCTCCAATACAAATATAGAAACAACGATTCATGGATCACAACTAGCATTAAGTGATAATTTAATGACTAATATTAACGTAATTCGTTCCTATTATCATCAATCATCGTTAAACATTGAATATTTTACAAAGGGGGAGGTCAATCAACAAAAAACAGCGATAATATACGATAAAGATAAAGTGAATAGCGCTGTATTAGAAGAAATTAGAGAGAAGCTTCAACAGGTGGATAAGCAAATTATTACAGCGACTACTCAATTAAATAATTTCCTAAATAAGAAACGTTTCTCTCTATTTCCTCAAATGATTATGACAGAACGCCCTGATCGTATTATCTATAATTTAGCTGGTGGCAAAGTAATCCTCTTGGTAGATGGGAATTCCCAATCACTAGCTGTTCCAGCCATATTTTTCGATTTCATGACAACAATGGAAGATAATTATCATACATTATGGATTTCATTATTTGTCAGGCTCCTTCGATATTTTGGGCTACTTATTAGCCTTCTTCTACCAGGATTGTATGTAGGAATTATTTCATTTGCCCCTGAAGTGTTAAAAACTGAATTGACTTTGACTGTTGCTGGTAGCCGTATGGGAGTACCGTTCTCGTCGTTTGCTGAAGTACTTTTCATGCTTTTCTTTATGGAACTTTTATTGGAAGCGAGTATTCGACTCCCAAAAGCAGTAAGTGCTACAGCTACTACCGTAGGAGGGTTAATTTTAGGAACAGCTGTAACAGAGGCGGCTCTAGCATCTAATATAATGGTCATTCTCGTTGCCGCAGTTGCTATTGCTACTTTTGTCATTCCTGTTAATGAAATGGCATTTACTGTGAGGATATTACGATTGATACTTTTATTAATCACAAGCGTCTTCGGGTTAGCTGGTCTCGTATTAGGATTCCTGACTTTAATCATGTACTTAATTAATTTGAATAGCTTCGGCGAACCCTACTTAAGAATTTATAATTTCCAAAAAAATGAATCAGAGGAGGGGCAGATATGAGTCGATTTTATTATTACTTAATCCTCATTAATATGATGGCGAATATTATTGCCTTTGTTCCTGTTATTCTCCTGCATCATCGTGAGGATGGGGCTGTGTCAGCTATGATTCTTGGATTGCTTGCAGGTATCATTCTTGTATCCATCTATACCCGTTTTTTCAATGAATTCCCTGGGAAAACTCTACCAGATCTATTACAAAAAACGACAGCCAAGTGGTTTTATAACCCTTTCCTGTTTTTGTTAGCTATTATGTGGTTTATCGCAGGGATGATTACATTAGTTACGTATACGTTTCTCCTGATTCGTTTTCTAACACCTGAAATGCCGATTATCCAAATTTGCTTATCAATTATCCTGTCCGTAATTTTTGGCTGTCTAATGAAAACGGACCGCGTGTTTTATACGGTTGAAATTGTGTTGTTACTCACTTTCCCTCTAATTTTATTGATATTTTTTGTAGCCTACTTGAACGAAAATTTAATGTGGGGCTTCATAAAAGAGGCGGCTTCGTATGTCAATCAAATCCCTAATATAAATGCATTTTCTGCCTGTTTCTTTCTATTTTTAGGGGCATCTAACCTTTTCATCTTTAACCGTTTCTTCACGCAGAAACAAAAATATGGATGGAAGCAAATATTGGCTATTGCTGTCATAGCAATAATAACCTTATTTACTACCTATTTTATCCCAATTGGATTTAACGGTTTCAACAATATTGAACATCTTGTTTATCCTTGGATTTCTACTAGTGACTCGCTACGGATGAAGTATTTATTAATCGAGCGTGTTTTATATATTTTTTTATTATATTATTTGGCTATTGCCTTTTTAAGTATTTTAATTCACTGGCATGTATCCTTTGAGCTTTTAAAATATATATTCAACTTAGAAAAAATTAAATGGAAGGATAAGAAACTAGGTATATTCCTTCCAGTAACATTCTTTATCGGTTTCTCTATTCTATTTGTTCTTATATTCGATGAGAATTCGTTATTTCAATTCACCAATATATTTTATAACGTATTAATAATATTTTTCCCAGCAATGATATTTCTGTTTGTCTATATAAAGAGGAGGATGAAATATGTTGAAGAGGCAGAGTAAGTATAGAATACTGTTTCCTTTACTATTTCTCTTACTTGTAGTGTTATCTGGTTGTGAGTTTAAAGATATTGATAAGAATGTATTTATTTCTATGATTGGGATTGATAAATCAGATGATTCAGAAAAACCTTATAAAGTGACTTTAAAGTTATATATCCCTACAAGTTCTTTCAAGCAATCCCCCCAACCCGATTATACTTATATTACAAAAAATGGGGAAACCTTATCAGAAGCTATTCGGCTGTTAGAAACATATTCAGACAAAGAACTAGAATTTGGACATACAAAGTTAATCGTCATAGGAGAAGAATTGATAAAAGAACAAAAATCCAAAGAAATTTTAGACTTTTTGTTAAGAAGACCTGATATTCAAATGATAGCTTGGGTTACAGTAGGGCGACCTTCTGCAGAGAAAATTCTAAAGATGGTTCCTAAAGATGAAAAGTCTGCGTATCCAACACTATTCAACTACTTTGATGATAACGGTACAGAAAGTCCTTATATTATTACCACTTTTTTATTCGATTTTCGAAGAAGGATGTTAGAAAATGGGTTAAATCCCGTTCTCCCTATCGTAGAAATCGGTCAGGACAAATCACATTTCGAAATCAATAAGTCTTTGATATTATCAGAGATAGAAAAACCTTACGAACTCAATTCCATCAATACATTCAATTTGAATCTACTAGCAAATAATGTAGGGGTGGCTGATTTCGTTATCAATGAAGAGGAGCAGTATATTATTGCTAAAATTGATAACATCGATTCAAAATTAAAATTAGAAGTGTTAACCGATCATCGAATTCGCCTCCATATAGACTTAAGTTTATATGGTTATATATCAGAGTCCAAAAATCATTTGAAAGCTGAAGAACTCCCCTATTATAGTGATTTATTGGAGAAAGAAGGGAAAAAGAGAATTACGTCCTTCCTTACAGATATGCTTAATAAAGGTTATGATCCGCTTGGCTTCAGTTTGAAGTATCGAGGATCTACACTTCATAATAAACGAATGAGTGACGCTGAATGGCAGGAAGCATACAAAAATGCAGAAATAAACTTAACAATTACTGCTGGTCTTAAGAGTACAGGTACAATCCATTAGAAAAAAATCCTTGATCTAGCTTTGATGATATGCGAATAACTAAGGGGCAAATACTAAGTAGTATATCTCGAAATACATTGCTTTCAAATAAGAAGAAACTAGGCTTTTCCCCTAAAGCTCTCAAAATTATTTATTATTTTAGGCGCTCACCACCTATCTTTTCTCTCCATATGCTATACAAAAAGGAGAAGAGGGAGATTATGGGGATTGAGTTAGTGGCTCTCCATTGGATATATATTGTATTCATCGTCCTCATCATAGGATTTATGGTGAAACGACTCGATACAACGCTCATTTGTATTTTAGGGATTTTCGTTATTGCGATGGTAGCTACCGGGGATTTGACGGCTTCCATTAGTGGGGTGTTTAATAGCTTCATTTATGCCATTACCGAGCTACTATCAACCATTCTTATCATTTCCATTATTGTGGCGATGAGCCGTGTTCTCGCGAAAACAGGCATTAATGAAGTGATGGTCGCACCATTTACAAAAATCATTAAAAATCCCACACTGGCGTATTGGACGATTGGGATTTTAATGATGATCATTTCTTGGTTCTTCTGGCCATCCCCAGCTGTAGCACTTTTAGGGGCTGTGCTACTCCCCGTTGCAATACGAGCTGGACTTCCGGCACTTGGTGTTGCTGTAGCAATGAACTTGTTTGGTCACGGAATTGCATTGTCGAGTGATTTCGTCATTCAAGGAGCACCAAAGCTAACAGCAGATGCAGCGGGGATTCCAGTAGCTGATGTTGTTTCCGCGAGCATACCACTTGTCATTACAATGGGCGTTGTCACAACAGTTGTTGCCTATTTCTTATTAAGACGCGATATGAAACGCGGAAAACTACAATTAGTCGGAACGTATGAAGGCGAAGTCGAGCAAGAAAAAACAGAAGATTTACTCACGATGACACAAAAACGATTTTTTGCGATTTTAATTCCTGTAGCATTTATTTTAGATGTAGTCGCAATGGCTCTATTCAACTTACAAGGCGGAGATGCCACTGCTTTAGTAGGCGGTACATCGGTATTCATTTTACTTGTGCTTTGTATCGTTGCTCATAAAAAGAAAGGGCTTGAGGAAACAACCAATTACTTTGTTAAAGGTTTTCAATTTGGCTTTAAAGTGTTCGGTCCTGTTATTCCGATTGCGGCTTTTTTCTATCTCGGTGACTCCGGCTTCACAACCATTATCGGAGACTATTTACCAAAAACATCTCACGGCATTGTGAATGATCTTGGTGTGGCTTTAGCTGCAATTGTCCCGCTCACTAAAGAAATCGCCGTTATAACGCTAACAGGAGTAGGCGCTATCACAGGATTAGATGGCTCTGGGTTTTCAGGCATCTCACTCGTTGGATCCATCGGTAATTTATTCGGGACTGCGATTGGAGAAGGCACTGCTACATTAACAGCACTTGGTCAAATTGCGGCCATTTGGGTTGGTGGTGGGACACTGATTCCGTGGGCACTCATCCCAGCCGCGGCCATTTGTAACGTCAGTCCATTCGAGCTTGCCCGGAGAAACCTTATCCCTGTTGTCATTGGATTAATTGTTACAACAATCGTCGCTGTATTTTTAATTTAAGTGCAGTTGTTTTACAAAGAGGCAATCATCCTTGCCTCTTTTTATTGTGCTTATAAGTACTCATCAAACATACAAGCGCAAACAAATTAATCGCTTCTTCATCTATAAATCTATATAATACCCGTATAGGTATAATAGGAGGTGAAGAAATGAAACAGCAATCCGCAGCAAATCATACGAGATTTCATCCATTACAGCATTTTGTCTGGCTACCATTAAGCTTTGTTATGCTTTTGTCTATTATCATATACATAGTTTATAATGTTATGCATAAAACATTTTCATTAGCATTGCTCCTTTTACTAGGTGTCGTAATATTAGCCATTATTCCAGGTATGCTTGCGCGTATTTATGCGTTAACACTACAAGATCGTTTAATTCGTACAGAAGAACAATTGCGCTACTATATGTTAACAAATAAACGTATCGACAATCGCATTACAACGCAACAACTAATCGCATTACGTTTTGCATCTGATGAAGAGTATGTACAACTAGTAGAAAGAACGTTAACAGAAAACCTATCACCAACAGATATTAAACAAGCTATCCAAACATGGCGAGCTGATCACCATCGTGTGTAGCAGTTTTATACCTTGTTAGATATAAGGTGTAGAAGGGAGTCGATTTCATGAATCAAAAGAATTCCGCTGTGTTCGATCAATATATTAGCTCAACTGCTGCACAGCAAAAACTTTATAAACGGACATTAATCATCGTATTGATGTCTCAAATATTTGGCGGGGCAGGGCTTGCAGCGGGAATTACAGTAGGTGCTTTACTAGCAAAAGATATGTTAGGAACGGAAAGCTTTGCTGGCTTACCTTCTGCACTGTTTACACTCGGTTCAGCACTAGCCGCATTTATTGTAGGACGACTTTCACAACGGTTAGGACGTCGATACGGGCTCTCTTTTGGCTTCATCGCTGGAGGGATTGGGGCAATCGGTGTCATATTTGCGGCCAATATCAATAGTGTCGCATTATTATTTATTGCGTTATTTATTTACGGGGCAGGTACTTCGACAAACTTACAGGCACGCTATGCAGGAACCGATTTGGCCAATGAAAAGCAGCGCGCCACAGCGACAAGTATCGCCATGGTTGCTACAACATTTGGCGCCGTTGCAGGTCCAAATTTAGTGACACCGATGGGGAAAGTAGCAATAGCTTTCGGTATGCCCGCTTTAACTGGACCGTTTATGTTAGCGGCAGTGGCTTATATTTTAGCTGGTCTGACATTGTTCATTTATTTGCGTCCTGATCCATTACTTGTGGCGAAAGCGATCGCAGAACAACAAGAACAGCAACAGATGAAAACAACGAAGACAGCCAACGTCGTACAACATAACGTAAATCGTATTGGTATTTTTGTTGGAGCCCTTGTATTAGTACTGTCACATGTGATTATGGTTGCGATTATGACGATGACACCGATTCATATGCAAGGACATGGCAGTAGCTTAAGCGCGATCGGCATGGTCATTGGATTACACGTTGCGGCGATGTATTTACCGTCACTCGGTACGGGATTACTTGTTGATAAAGTGGGACGCACATTTGTCGTCATTGCTTCTGGTATTACATTAGCATTAGCAGGCTTGTTAGCCGCTTTCGCACCAGGTGATTCCCTACTTTGGCTCGCCATTGCACTCATGTTATTAGGATTAGGTTGGAATTTTGGCTTAATTAGTGGGACAGCCATTATTATCGACTCCACGACGATTCACAACCGTGCCAAAACGCAAGGCTCCGTCGACGTATGGGTAGCCCTAGGAGGATCAGCTGGTAGTCTATTATCTGGTGTCGTAGTCGCCTATTCAAGCTATGCTTATTTAGGATTTATCGGTACTTACTTAGCCTTACTTTTAGTGCCTGTTGTTATTTGGGCTCGCATGAAACAAAAAAATAAAATCACGAATGCATCATCATAAACATTTTCAACGATTATTTATAAAATATATCAAACAAAACCAGCACAAGCAGTGCTGGTTTTAATTTTACATTATTTTGCTGCTGCTTTAGATTGTCGTTCCCATTGTTTGAGGGATGGGTATGGGTCAAATGCCCATTCTGTTCGCCCATTAAATTTATAAATACCGTAATGTAAGTGCGGTGGGAATTTACCTGATGTGCCCTCTTTCCCATAGCCAGAACTCCCCACATAACCAAGGATTGTACCTGGCTCGACGATATCTCCTACTTTAATGCCTTCGTTATAATAGGCGAGGTGGGCATAATAATGATATGAATTATGGTTGTCCCGTACACCGATACGCCATCCACCGAAGTCATTCCATCCCATTACTTCCACAATACCATACGAGGTTGATAAAACAGGCGTGCCATAGCTAGCGAAAATATCGGTCCCTTCATGAATCCTTCTTCCACCCCAGCCTCGATTAGCACCCCACGTTCCTTTATAACTATAATGATGCTTTACGGGAATTGGAAAGGCATGTGTATCTAAATCAATCGTATTATAATGTTTATAGAGCTTTGCCATCGTGACAATTTGGTTCACGGCTTTTTCACTTTGGTAATATTCCCACAGCGCTAATTTAAAGTTTTCTTCCCCTAATCCAAATTGTCCTAAATAGCTCGCCATCGTAAAGAGGATATCTTCATCATCATCACGACTTGCCACGCCATCACTATTTCCATCCAGTCCCATCCCACCAAAATAACCGATCGTCACGGGAGATGTATCGTCACTTGATGGATTTAATGGACCCGACCAGTATTCCTCTGAAAACTGGATAGCGATTAGACTGTCGCGCTTCGGAATATCAGAACGAACCGATTGTATATTTCGTTCGTATTGGTCAACAGCAGCTAAAAAGTACCAAGGAACAAGTAACTCTCCGAAATGTACGTAATGCGCGAGGCGTTGCTCCAAAGTTTCTTCCTGAGATGGCTCTTCATTTGCTGATGCACTCGTTGAAAAAACAGTGTTCCCCAACATAATTAATGCCAAAAAGGGAACAATATATCGCTCCAAGAGACCAAACCTCCTTTTCCATTTTCGTTAGGATAACCGAATTTTTGTTTCCTATGAGATAATGTTAATTTTTTACACATTTTATTAGTAGTAAATCTTCCTTTTTATTGCACTTTTCTCTTATCAAAACTTTACTTAAAATTTGCCTTTGTATATCTTTACCCTTTTCATGCATATCCTTTATAAATACACACCTATTTAGATGAACTCCGTTTCTCTATCCTACTACGGAGGTGTAATGGTATTGATTAAAATTACAGCAGATAGCACTTGCGACCTTCCTCCAAACATTTTGAATGCATTAAACATTACAGTCACCCCGTTACATGTTTTAGTAGATCACGTCAACTTCCGTGATGGTATCGATATCACACAACAAGATCTATTTAAGTATGTCGAGGTAGAAAATAAAAAATGTACAACAGCGGCTATTAATATTTATGAATATGAGGAATTTTTTGCCCCATTTGCAAAAGCATACGAGGCCGTCATTCATATTAATGTAGGTGCTCGGTTTTCTTCCTGTTATGCAAATGCAAAAATGGCAGCACAACGTTTCGATAATGTCTATATTATCGATTCACAAAATTTTTCAACTGGTAGTGGGCACCTTGTATATGATGCGGCCTTATTAGCAAAACAAGGCTATCCCGCTGAGGAAATTGTCGAGAAGATTGAAGCAATTGTCCCAAAGCTTGATACAAGTTTTGTCATGAATCGTTTAGATTATTTAAAAAAAGGTGGTCGTTGTACAAATATTGAACTATTTGCCACAACATTATTAAAAATTAAACCTGCGATTGAAGTAAGGAATGGAGAAATGATAGTAGGTAAAAAATATCGTGGTCCTCTTTTAAAATGCTTAGAAAACTATATAAAAGACCGATTACAAAACAATAGAGATATCGATTATAGTCGATTATTTATTACACATTCGATGTGTCCACCTGAAATCGTTGAACAAGTGAAAGCTTCGGTTATTCAATATGTACAGTTTCATGAAGTCATCGAAGCCTATGCTGGTACGGCACTATCGGTACATGCTGGTCCCCACACACTCGGCCTTTTCTATAAGCGAAAATAAACCTTTTTCTAACCGGTGTAATCGATTACTTTATAAGGAATCGTTTACGCTTTTTTATTGACCAAAAAAATTTCAAGTGTTTTACCTAATTTTAATATTCGTGTGTTTACATTAATTTTATATCCAGGAAAAATAGAAAGGTCGATTTTTTATGAATTTAAAAGCTTTTGTTGAACACCCACTCTTTTCAAAGGCTATTATGACATTCATTGTTATTAATGCTATTTTGATTGGTCTAGAAACGTATCCAACGATTTATAATGATAACCAAATGTTTTTCAAAGTGTTTGATATTGCTTTACTGAGTATTTTTACAATCGAGATTATATTAAAAATAATCGTTTATAAAGGAAAATTCTTTGTAAATGGTTGGAATGTATTTGATTTTACGATTGTAGCACTCAGTCTTCTTTTTATCGGCTCAAGCTTTATTAGTGTCCTACGTATTTTACGTGTGCTACGTATACTACGAACATTATCGACCTTCCCTTCATTACGTAGAATCGTCAATGCTTTATTTATGTCTATTCCAATTATGGGGAGTACTTTATTTTTGATGATGATTATGTTTTATATTTATAGCATTATCGGTACCCTGTTTTTTGGTAACACATCTCCTGAGTATTTTGGAAATTTGCAGCTCTCACTGTTAACATTATTCCAAGTATTTACGCTTGAATCATGGGCAAGTGCCATATTCCGCCCAATTTTCGACACACATAGCTGGGCGTGGATGTATTTTGCAAGCTTCATTATTTCCAGTGCATTTATTGTGGCAAATATCTTCTTCGGGGAACTTGTCAATAACGCGCAAAAACTATCTACAGAGCTGGAAACAGAAAACAATGCGATTGTCAATGAGCTGGATAGTGTACAAACAGAACTAATGAAATTACACAAACAAAACCAATTACTCCATATGAAATTAGATAAAGTGACAAGACTAATGGAAGAAACAACTAAAGAAAAGGCACATGAAATATAGATTAATCCCAAATTACAAAAATCCACCTCGCTTACGGAGGTGGATTGATCATTACAATTTAAATTGTTGTACTTCTGCATTCAATTGTTCAGCTAAAGCCGCTAATTGATCGGCACTTCTTACGACTTCTTCCATCGTGCTTACCGTTTCCTCTGTCGTGGCTGTCGTCTGTTCTACACCAGCAGCCGATTCCTCAGAAATGGATGCAATCTCGTCAATGGATGTACCGATTTCTTCTGTACTTGCTAATACATTATTTAAGTTAGCTGCAATCGTATCGATACTCTTAATCATATATTCTACAGCCCCAGAAATATCATTAAACGTTTCATTTGTTTCAGTAATTTGTTCCGTTCCTTTTTTCACTTCATTATAGCCATCTTGCAGTGAACGCGTGACATTCCCTGTTTCTTGTTGGATACGGCTTACAATCGCTGAAATATCTGCTACTGAGAATTGTACTTGCTCTGCCAGCTTACGTACTTCATCTGCTACAACCGCGAACCCTTTCCCATGCTCTCCTGCACGTGCTGCTTCAATAGCGGCATTTAGTGCAAGTAAGTTCGTTTGATTTGAAATATCGTCAATAACAGATACAAGTTTTGAAATTTCTGCTGATTGCTCATTGAGGTCCTCTACTTTGCGAACTGACTCTAATACAATCTCATTGATGGTAGACATTTGATCTGTTGAGCTCATCATCAACCCTTTACCAGATTCCGTTAACTTTTGAACCTCATTGGAATGATTTTTTAGTTCAATACCTTCTTGCGTTGTTTCTTGAATACGATGTGAAAATGTACGCATCGCTTCCGCTAAGTCTCCAGCAGTTGATGCTTGTGTTTCTGTACCCGCCGCAAGCTCCTGCATTGTATAGACGACTTGCTCTGCTCCTGTTTTTACTTCATTTGAAGATTGTGCTAACTCTTCACTGCTTGAAGCAACGGTTACAGAAACTTCAGAAATCGATTGAATTGTGGATTTTAACTTATCATTCATACCATTTGCTGCTGTCATTAATGTACCCACTTCATCACGACGTTGCCCTACCTGTAACGGTTCATTGCCTAAATGACCATCTGCTAGCTGTTGCATTCGATCTGCTACTGCTTGGATTGGTCTTGAAATTTGATTCGCTGTTAACATCGCTAATACAATACCAATTACAGTGATGGCTAAACTAACGACTAGCCCTATTATTTTATTATTTGAACTTGTCTGTACTACATCATTTCCAACTGTTTCAATGCTCTGTGCTCGTTCACTCGCAATTTGCTCATAACCCGTTCGAACTTCTGTGACAAGACTGTTAATCGCCGTTAAGTTTTTAAGTGCCTGTTCTGCATCACCGCTTTGGTACACAGCAAATACATCATTTTCTACCCCATTACTCCATGTGCGTGCCGTTTCGACTAACTTATTCCGTTCTTCTGTATTCACATATTGCTCAATGATGGCGTTATTTTCTTCTGCCAGTTTACGATATTCATTAAACACATCTATGTAAGTAGCATCACCTGTAATTACATAACTTAATGCTGCGGATAATCGAACACTCACTGAAGTGGCTAAATTTTGACTTGCGTTTAAGATAACAATATCTTCTTCTACGAGGGATTCTGCTTTATTTTCCATTTGCGTATTAGAGAAAAAATTGTAACCTGCAAATATAGCAAGAAATACTAGTAAAATAATAAATACACTTAGAATACGCATTTTAAGTGATCTAAAATTGAGTAAAGCTAACATTTAAAAAACTTTCCTTCCTTTTTAGATTATTTTTCATATTATAACAAATACTATTCTATAACGATTCTTATAATGATTTCAAAAGTTTTTCTAATATACTGTAAAAAAGGTGTTTTTGGCATAACGGGCGTATAAATAGTTATTAACACCTTATTCCTAATAGGGTATTAGAACTATATGACCAAACTTTACTAATATAACACTATTTTTATTAGTATAAGAAAACTAGAAATAATCTATAAGATATAGTAAATATAATTTCAACAATTTAGTGCCATTCAAAGTTAGCGTGATAACCTCTTTGGATGTTTAAATCGATAATACACATTTGCACATAAGCCGATACATAAAATACTTGCCATTAATAATAAAAAACTCACGCCTTCTGCAAGTTGTAAATAAAGCCCGCCTAATGTGGGTCCACTTAGACTACCCAAACTAAAGAAAATCCCACAAAGTAGGTTGCCTGTCGGAAGTAACTCTTTCGGCGTTAAATCGGCCATATACGTAATCCCTAATGAAAAGAGAGAGCCCACACTCATACCTGCAAAGGCAAAAATAGTAATCATCATCCAAGCCGAATGCTCGAAGTAACTACAGAAGAAAAACAAGATGGTGCCGCTGAAAAGCCCTCCTACAATCACGTTACTTCTCCCAATTTTATCGCCTAATATGCCAAGTGGAAGTTGTGTCACGATTGCCCCTATTGAAAAAGCCGTTAACATTAACGAGACAGTTGTTACATCAAAATCCAGTCGCAATGCATAAACAGGAAATAACGAGTTAATAGAAGATTCCAAAAAGCCATAGACAAACGGTGGTAAGAAAGCAATCCAGCTAAATGTAAACACTAATTTATACCGTTGCCATCCTGTACTTGCCGCATCTCCTTTTAATGCTGCTGGATGCTCATTTTTGACAAAGAATACAAGGGACCAAGCTAAAAGACAAAGCACGCTCGAAATGATAAATGGCAATGCTTCTGACACTTCGACAAGATTGACAAATAACGGTCCTACAGCAAAGCCAATCCCAAAGGATAAGCCGTAAATAGACATTTTCTTTCCTAGATTGCCGTTATTAGCATCGGATGTCACCCATGTTTGTGTTGCAAAGTGTAACGCATGATCTCCAATACCAATCAGCATGCGTAATAAAAACCAAAATGTCGCTGATTTCCAAAACGGGAATAGGAAAAGTGCTATAAACACGAGTGCACCGCCTATTAAAATAATTGGTTTATACCCATACTTTCTTAATGGCTGTTCTATAAAAGGAGAGATCAATAAAGTCCCTATATATAAACCCGTTGCATTTAATCCATTAAGAAAGGATGAGACGCCATCTGTTTCAAAAATAACGGAAATAAGCGGAAGTAACATTCCTTGTGAAAAACCTGAAATCGATACGATAATGACTAAAATCCAAAACTTTCGTTGTTCATAATTTGAGATACTGTTCATACTTGCCTCCACCTACTTCGATATCCGTACTATCTTATCATAGGATCTAAACAGGTATGTTAGCTAAATTTTTCTCATACTAAAAAACCCTAGCAAACTTTATGTTTAAAAGTTTACTAGGGTTTCAACTATTCCTATGGATCATAATGATTAAAAAGCTTAATCGGCAAGCTCAGCCGAAAAATCCTTCATCCTCCCTCCTTTTCCTGTGGGATTGAGTGTTCATTGTTTCGTATTTTCCATCCCCCCTTGTATTTGATATCTATAATCTATCACAATACTTCAATTTTGTAAATATTCAAAATTCAATAATAAGGTATGAAATTACTAAATTTCTCTCCATGCGATACAAACATTGAAATTTACATAAAAATTCGCTACGATAGCCTTAACAGTTGAAAGGTGGCACATCTTATGTCAAATCCGCTTACAAACAAAGAACAGCAAGTAACTTATTTAAAAGAACGTTTAGAAATTTTTTTAGAAGTATTAGATGCAATTGACCCAGAAACAACAGATTTAGAAGATATCGACCGCTTAATCAAAATGATGGATGATTTAGAAGAAAAAATGGATCAATTCCAATCGCGCGACGAAAAATAAATGGTGAGGTAACATTACGTACTCGTAATGTTACCTCTTTTTTAATGACAGTCCCAATTATATAGTACACGGTCAAAACGTTTATGAATTAAATCTGCTTTAGAGATAAAGAAATTGCCAACCCCTACATCTCCCCACATAATATCAAAGTCATCATCCGTATCGAGTTGGAATAATAAAATGAGCTGTTCTTGATAATCTCCATACTCTCTTGGGTCTGCTTGTGTAAAGTACGGATATCCACCGATTTTATGTCCCTGCGTTTCAAGCTCTTCAAAATACAAATCGTGTAACTCGTATGAATCATCTTCAATACCGATCACTTGATCAAATCGAAAATCACTTAACGTCATCGGCTCTTCCGCTACATGAAATGTCATGCTATAAGAATGATCAAAATCAAATGGTCCATATTGTTCTTCATCCGTTTCTAAAAACGCAAAATCTGTTAGTAGTTTACTCTCATCATCTACAATCGTTTCATGGTACAGTACACGGAAATTTTTTTGACTTTGTCCGTTATCAAAATCTAGACCCATCACATCATCTAATGGATGAATATAAAATTGTAAAATGCCTTGCTGTGGGAAATCATGTAATACTGGAGGAACCTCCGCAAAGTTAATTTGTGCAAGCAAGCGAAGTGGTTGCCCGTCTTCGCCTAGTGGATAAGCATCTTCCGCTAAAAAATAAGGTGTCCCCCCTACTTTACTACTAAACCGATGCGTTTCTTCATCTGATAAAGTAATGCGTACAACTGTATCTAACGTTTGTTCAATTTTTGTACGATAAGATTCTAACGCAACTGGAAAACTCACAATATTATCCCCCTTCACCATACTATTTCCTTTATTGTAATATAAACAAACATCGAAATCAAACGTTTGTTCTCTTTTTGTTTTAACCTCAGATGAAAGAACATATTAATAGACAGAATTTTTCATTAGCTAATGTTGGTAGTTGTACGTGTGCTCTTTTTTTTATTCATTTAAACAGTTATAATGGTTAATGGTTTGAAATAATATTATTTTTCTGGGGGGAAAAATAGAATGACATACTTACAAACTTTGGAAAAAAGCCTATATAATTTAGTGACTGAAACGTCTACTAACTTACCAAAAGACGTTCGTCGTGCGATTAAAGCGGCAAAAGAAGCAGAAAACGCTGGTACACGTGCAGCCATGTCTTTAGACACAATTACAACAAACATCGTAATGGCTGAAGATAACGTTTCTCCAATCTGTCAAGATACAGGTCTGCCAACATTTAAGGTGTACACTCCTGTAGGTGTCAACCAAATCGAGATCAAAAAAGCAATCCAAAACGCGATCGCTAACGCAACAGGTGATGCAAAATTACGTCCAAACTCAGTAGATTCTTTAACTGGTAAAAACTCTGGTAATAATATCGGTGCTGGCCTTCCAGTTGTTAAATTTGAACAATGGGAAAACGATTACATTACAGTAAAGCTGATCCTTAAAGGTGGCGGCTGTGAAAATAAAAATATCCAATACTCACTTCCATGTGAATTAGAAGGTCTTGGCCGCGCTGGTCGTGACTTAGACGGTATCCGTAAATGTATCCTACACTCAGTATGGCAAGCTCAGGGGCAAGGTTGTTCAGCTGGCTTCATCGGTGTAGGTATCGGTGGTGACCGTTCTGCTGGTTACGATCTTGCAAAAGAACAATTATTCCGTCATGTAGATGATGTAAACCCAATCGAAGACTTAGCAAAATTAGAAGCTTACATTGTTGAAAAATCAAACACATTTGGCGTTGGTACAATGGGCTTCGGTGGTGAAGCAACATTACTTGGCTGTAAAATTGGTGTAATGGACCGCTTACCAGCATCATTCTTCGTATCAGTAGCTTACAACTGTTGGGCATACCGTCGTATGGCAATCGATATCAACCCAGAAACAGGCGAAATCATCAACTGGCACTACCAAGAAGGTGAAAAAATCACTTTCCGCGACGAAGAACAAACAGCTGCTACAACGGACAATAAAGTAGTAGAACTTGTTGCACCAATCACAGAAGAACAAATTCGCGAACTTAAAGTTGGTGATGTAGTGAAAATCACGGGCCGTATGTACACTGGCCGTGACGCAATCCACCACCACTTAATCGGAGAAGGCGTCGAAGCTCCTGTTGATTTAAATGGTCAAATTATTTACCACTGTGGTCCTGTTATGGCAAAAGACGAAGAGGGTAATTGGACAGTTAAGGCTGCTGGTCCAACAACATCTATCCGTGAGGAGCCATACCAAGGCGATATTATGAAAAAATTCGGTATCCGTGCCGTTATGGGTAAAGGCGGTATGGGTCCAAAAACACTTGCTGCACTTAAAGAGCACGGTGGCGTCTACTTAAACGCAATCGGTGGTGCTGCTCAGTACTATGCTGACTGCATCAAATCAGTAGACGGCGTAGACTTAATGGAATTCGGTATTCCTGAAGCAATGTGGCACTTATCAGTTGAAGGGTTTACAGCAGTTGTAACAATGGATTCCCACGGGAACTCATTACACGCTGATGTAGAAAAATCTTCATTAGATAAATTAGCAATGCATGCAGAGCGTGTCTTCTAATTTAATCATTGAATACAAAAAACTCGTAACGAAAAATTTTCGTTACGAGTTTTTTATTGCAATCCTTTTCCAAAAGATGTATCCTTTTATTTATAATAATTATAAAAAAATAATAAATAAAAATAAATGAAATCTTTTATCAATTAGCTTGAAATAAAGGTTTTGATACTGAATTTCATTATCAAGGAGGTCTTTTGAGATGGATCCTAATCGAGAAAACTTATCATTAATTGAGAAAACAAAAGAACATATTGAACTGATTGCCGCGCTGACAGCAGGTATTATTTTGTTACTCGCTTGGCGCATGGATTCAATTGGACTTGAAACAGCAGCGATCATTTCTTATATTGCCGCCTATGCTATCGGTGGTTTCGCAAAAGCAAAGGAAGGCATAACAGAAACAGTTCAAACGCGTCAACTGAATGTGGAAATTTTAATGATTTTAGCTGCAATCGGTTCAGCCATTATTGGTTATTGGGTAGAAGGAGCTATTTTAATTTTTATCTTCGCTGTGAGTGGTGCACTTGAAACATACGCCATGAATAAAAGCCACCGCGAAATTTCAGCATTAATGGAATTACAACCAGAAGAAGCTTGGCTTGTCCGTGGTGAATTTGAGCCGATCAAAGTAGCGGTAAGCGAATTACAATTAGGCGACCATGTTCTTGTAAAACCAGGTGAACGCATTCCTATAGATGGCGTCATTTTTAAAGGGCATTCAACAATCGACGAAGCCGCTATTACAGGTGAATCAATGCCTATCACAAAAGAAACAGGCGAGTCTGTATTTGCTGGGACAGTCAATTTAAACGGCGCTTTAACGATTAAAATGACAAAGCGAAATGAAGAAACACTCTTCCAAAAGATTATTACGCTTGTTCAGTCAGCACAAAGTGAGAAATCCCCTTCTCAACAATTTATCGAGCGGTTCGAAGGCATTTATGTAAAAGGCGTATTAGTTACAGTAGGACTAATGCTATTTTTACCGCATTATGTAGTGGGCTGGGATTGGTCAACAACGTTTTATCGTGCCATGGTATTACTTGTAGTTGCTTCTCCGTGTGCGCTGGTGGCATCTGTTATGCCTGCAACGTTAGCAGCCATTTCAAATGGCGCACGCAATGGTATTTTATTTAAAGGTGGTGTTCACCTTGAACACTTTGGCCATTTAAAAGCATTAGCAGTCGATAAAACAGGGACACTGACAGAAGGAAAACCCGTTGTAACAGATTTTTTAGTACGAGATCAGATTACAACTGAAGAGGCGCTAGCCATTTTAGCCACGATTGAGGATCAGTCTACTCACCCACTTGCTGAAGCTATTTCCCGTTATGCAGATGGGCTGCATATTACGCGTAGTAGAAACGTAACAATTCAAGATATACCTGGTCACGGACTTGAAGCAACAGTAGATGACGTACAGTATAAAGTTGGTAAACCTGAATTTATTGGGCGCGACGAAGCAGAGCAGTTTGCTGACGGCGCATTAAATCGTCTCGCATCTGAAGGGAAAACAGTTATTTTCATTCGAGATGAATCGGGCATTTTAGCTGCTGCCGCATTGAAAGATACCGTGCGGGAAGAAGCAAAAATGGCTATCAGCGCTTTACAAGAACTTGGTATCCACGTTGTCATGTTGACTGGAGACAATAAGCATACAGCAAGTGTTATTGCACATGAATCTGGTGTAAATGATTTTGTAGCTGAATGCTTACCTGAAACAAAGGTAGACTATATCAAACAATACAATGAACAATATCACTATGTTGGTATGGTGGGTGATGGTATTAACGATGCGCCCGCTTTGGCAACAGCTTCTGTTGGTATCGCTATGGGTGGCGGTACTGATGTAGCGCTCGAAACAGCAGACGTTGTATTAATGAAAAATAATTTATCGAAAATTGCCTATGCCGTACGTATGTCCCGAAAAATGCAACGCATTGTAAAACAAAATATGTTTTTCTCGATTGCTGTGATTATTTTGCTCATCATTTCTAACTTCTTTCAAGCGATTAACTTACCGCTTGGTGTCATCGGACATGAAGGTAGCACCATCTTAGTTATTTTAAACGGATTACGTATGTTAAGAAATATGTAAAAAGCGAGCAGGGGGTTTGTCCCCTACTCGCTTTTTAACATTCTTGAGAATCGATGCTTGTATTATTTATTTTGCTCATTTGCCTCTTCTTCACTACAACATTGATTAATCCGCCCAAAATTAAAATCATCCCTGTAAAATAAAGCCATAGCATTAACACGATTACACCACCGATGCTACCATATGTCGCACTATAATTGCCAAAATTATTAACATAAAATGAAAATCCATACGTTAAAATAAGCCAGCCTACTGTAGCAAAAATAGCGCCAGGTAATACGCTAACACACTTTAAACGTGGGTTTGTGTTCGGAACAATCCAATACATGATGACCATAATAAGAAAAATCATAAGCGGTGGTATTAACCATCGAAACGTATTCCAAATCGATTCAAATGAATTCGCTACACCGATATAAGAAAATAATAAGTTCCCGATTTGCTTACCGAAAACCGGAAATACGAGCGCTATTAAAATAATGAAAACAAAAGCGAATGTAAAGAGCAGTGACCAAGTTCGGTGCAAAACACCTACTTGTGCCTCTACCTCATACGCTTGATTTAACGCCTTCATTAATGCATTAATCCCTTTAGAAGCGGACCAAATCGTGCCGATAATCCCGATAGAAAGTAAACCACTATTTTGATGTGTTAGCACTTGCATTAATGTTCCCTCAATCAGGGAGTATACCTCTTCTGGCATTACATCGCCTAAAAACAAAAAGACGTGCTCCTGCTTTAAATTTAAGTATGGGAGCAGCGTCACCATAAAAATAAGTAACGGAAAAAATGATAACAAAAAGAAGTAGGCGAGTTGCGCACCCATTCCAGACATATCCACACGTTGAATGCCGACCATTAAATCTTGAAAGAAGCCTTTTACAGTTGTGCGATCGATTTCAGCTTCCTCTGGTGCTACAAATGATTTTACGAAAGTGACTACTGCATGAGAGGCAGTATTTTTTTGTTCTTTCATAAAGGTTCACCCCTTCTTCAAAACACCTGCACTATGCATCTGCATCTTTTTTCGAAAAAGCCTCTTTTGTTTCCGTTACAAGACTCATGACTGTTTGAGGTAACGCTTTTGCGTCTTCAATTTTTGTCATAACTACATCCATATTTTGCTGAGTTGACGAATAGACAGATTGGAATTGCTCTACCTTTGTTTCGAGAAGTTGCATGAATTCATCACGATTTTGTGTATAGTACGTTACTGTATCTTTCATTTTTTTTGATGTTTCGATTGTGTGCTCACGCGTTGCTTTGTCTAGCATACTAATCGCAGCGCCTGCCACAGCACCGATTAAAATTGCAGGTACTAACTTACTTTTCACCATAGCTATTCCTCCCCTATGTCCTTTTATGCTGAATACATTGTATCAAAAGATGATGCTATGTTTATTTTAAACAGTTTTGCACCTTTTTGAAAGTAATGGGCAAGTAAATTTACTCTTCATAAAGCATTTTTTTCGTCATACCACCATCAATGATGATATTTGTGCCCGTAATAAAATTATTTTCTGGATTCGTTAAATATAAACATGCTTGCGCAATATCTTCAGGTTTTCCAACGCGCCTTGATAAATGTTGCTCATGATCGATTGCTCGTAAACCTTCATAATTTTGTGTTTCAATCCACCCTGGTGAAATACAATTCACCGTAATACGTTGCTTCGCAAAAGATGCGGCAAGTGCATGTGTCAATGCTATGATACCACCTTTACTGGCTGCATATGCCTCTGTATAAAGCTCCGATTGAAAAGCCCGTGTAGAAGCCATCGATACAATTGCTCCCCCCTTCATATATTTTGAAGCTTCACGTGCACATAAAAATGCACTGCGCAAATTAGTATTCAGTACATCATCCCATACCTCAAGTGAAAGTTCTGTTGGTGATGTGACAACAAATTTCCCAGCATTATTAATTAATATATCGATTGAACCGAATTGCTCAACGGTTTGTGCCATTAAAGCCTGTATCTCCTGCTCACTTTTGACATCTGTTCGGATAAAATGCATTGTTGTATCCGCTGGTTCCTGTAAATCTGCTACGATTACAACGGCTCCTTGCTCAACATATTTCTGTGCAATCGCACGTCCAATTCCTTGTGCACCGCCTGTGACAATGACTACTTTATTTTTAAACATCGAACCGCCTCCTTCCTCGCAAACGTATCACGTATTCAGCTGATTTTCAAACGGATTAGGAGTTGACTTTACTATAACAAAATGAAATGATATGTTCGTACACGCAGAAAGGTAGGTTAGATTATGGATTTATCTACACCATCACAAGACAATGTTGTTTATATGATTGAACAAATGAAAGAAAAGCTTCGTATGGTAAATGTGGATGCAATGAAGCCCGAACATTTCAGCGAAGAAAACTATGAAGATTTACTCTATTTATATGAAATGGTTATGAAGCGAGATTCATTTACACCAAGTGAAATGCAGGCAATTGTCGCAGAACTTGGCTCATTCCGCAAATAAAAATAGGACGGCTCTAAATTGAGCTGTCCTATTTTTATGAAAAAGATTATTTCCTCGGAAATGTTGTCGAAATTACTTATTTAATGCGACAGCAATCGCCGCACCAATACGCGCATTATTTTTTACAAGCGCAATATTCGCCTCTAGCGATTTCCCTTCCGTTAACTCTTTTACTTTTCCAAGTAAGAACGGTGTTACTTCTTTTCCAGCAATACCGCGCTCCTCTGCTTCTGTTAATGCACGCTCAATAATGCCGTTAATAAACGCCGCATCCAGTGCCTCTGCTTCAGGAATTGGGTTTGCAATAACCGCGCCACCACGTAAACCTAAATCCCATTTTGCACGCATCATATTTGCTACTTCTTCTGCTGAATCTGCGCGGAAATTCACATCGAATTGTGATTCACGTGTATAGAAAGCTGGTAACATATCTGTACCATAACCAATGACAGGTACACCTTTTGTCTCTAAATATTCTAATGTTAAACCAATATCTAAAATCGATTTAGCACCTGCACAAACAACCGCGACATTTGTCATCGCTAATTCCTCTAAATCAGCAGAAATATCCATCGTTGTTTCTGCACCGCGGTGCACACCACCGATACCACCCGTCACAAATAACTCGATCCCTGCAAGCTCTGCACAAATCATTGTGGCAGCTACTGTTGTTGCACCTAATTTTTTCGTTGCTAGTAAATAACCTAAGTCACGACGAGATGCTTTGGCAACCCCTTGCGCGTTCCCGAACATTTCTAATTCTTCGTCTGATAAACCGATTTTAATTTGTCCATCGATTAATGCAATGGTTGCAGGCACCGCACCGTTTTCACGAATAATTTGCTCTACTTCACGTGCTGTTTGTACATTTTGTGGATAAGGCATACCGTGCGAAATGATCGTTGATTCAAGTGCAACGATTGGTAAGCCCTTCTCTTTTGCTTCTAATACTTCTTGTGAATAAGATAAATATTGTTTCATTATGATTCCCTCCAAATAGTTAATTCATTTGATGATAAATCTTCCCGAACGGTTGTATCGCATTGTAATGTTTTGGATGCATTATATAGCCCGAAGCGTACCGCATCGATAAACGGCTCTCCATGTAATGCAGCATGTAAAAAAGCACTTACAAAGGCATCCCCGGCTCCTGTTACATCAATAATGGTTTCGATGGCTATTGCATATAATCGTTCGATTCTTTCCTTACTTCCTACAACGACACCTGCACCACCAAGCGTTAACACGACATGCTCTGCACCTTTAGCTAACAAATCACGAACCGCCAATTCGTAGTCTTCCTCTGTTTGTAATGGGCGCGATAAATACGTTTCCGCTTCATCACGATTGCAAATAAAGTATGTGACACCTGTTAAATCTCCAGGCATACGACTCATTTTCGGTGAGGATACGGGTACAATAACAAATGGAATCGTTCGTAATTTAGCGAGCGCTAATGCATATTCGACCGCTTCTTGTGGGCAGTTTAAATCTACGACAATACATTTGGCATCAAGTATACGCGTTTCATGTTTACTCATTAGCCCTGGCAGTAACTCATCATAAATCGCCATATCCGCCATCGCAATAACTAATTCACCATCACGACTTAGTACAGCTGAGTATGAGCCTGTTGAGTGTTCCTGTAACGTTGCGGTCATTTCAAATGACATAAATTCTTCTGAATGCTGTTTTATTTTTTCTGCATCCGCATCTTCACCTAGTACCGTCATTAACTTAACGTCATTACCAAGCCTACCTAAGTTCTCTGCAATATTACGGGCTACACCACCGACGCTAGTTGTGACATTTGTAGGGTTCGATGTGGCTAATTGCACAGCACCTTCTACGTGAAATTTCCGATCCACATTGGCTCCACCAATGGTGATAATCGCTTGCCTTTTCGGTAAAACGTAAGCACGACCTACAATTTCCCCTTTCCTAATTAGCGAGGATACTGTATTCGCCAGTGCTGGCCTAGACATCCCTAGTCTTTCCGACATTTCCTGTTGCGATAAATACGGATTTTCTTGTATTAATCGCAATACAAGTTGCTCTTTTTCATTCAAGGTATTCACCTCAATTCAAACATTTGTTTATATAATA
The DNA here is from genome assembly GCF_042920265.1 of Lysinibacillus sp. KU-BSD001. Classification (NCBI taxonomy): domain Bacteria; kingdom Bacillati; phylum Bacillota; class Bacilli; order Caryophanales; family Bacillaceae; genus Lysinibacillus; species Lysinibacillus sp. KU-BSD001. The sequence continues at coordinate 46,192 of NZ_JBDQZI010000017.1, forward strand.
AACTTTTGTTTATAAAAATGCAAATAAAAACAGCAAACCTATTTTAGTTTGCTGTTTTTTTGCTTAATTATTTATGTCTGTTTCTGTGTTATTTGTATTAGTTGTATTTCCAACAGGTAAATCAGAGCCATCTTCTGCTACAAGGGGTTGTACTAACACCTCGACACGGCGGTTTTTCGCGCGCCCTTCCGCTGTGTCATTTGAAGCAATTGGATTGTACTCACCGAAGCCTTTGACACTAAAGTACTTAGAATCCAACTCTGGATTTGAATTTACAATAATTTTTAAGAAGTTTACAGCACGAATTACAGATAGCTCCCAGTTTGACGCAAATTCTGCTGTATTCATCGGCACAGTATCCGTATGTCCCGTAATGATTACATTACGCGCTGGATTAAACGCTAAAATCTCCGATAGTTCTTCAGCAATATTAGTATATTCAGGTTTAATATTTGCACTACCTGGCGCAAATAACACGCTATCACGAATCGTGATTAATAAACCTTCATCCGTCATCACGGTTGAAAATTGATTTTCTAATTCATTCACAGCGATTAACTGCTCTACACGTTCTTGCGCTTCTTGTAATTGCTTTTGGTCTTCCAAATACTTAGTAGCTGCTTCACTTAATTGTGAGCTATTCGGTGAAGAGACAGGAGATGTATGTTCCATCACACCTGTTCCACCATCAAATACTTGATTGAATACCTCCGACATTTTTTGAAGTTTTTCCTGATCTACTGTACTCGAAGCAAAAAGAACGATAAATAGCGCTAGTAAAAGTGTTAATAAGTCCGCATAAGGAATTAGCCACGACTCATCCACATGCTCTTCATGCTTTTTATGTCTAGTCTTCTTTGCCAAGGCCACCCGCCCCGCTTTCCGTAATTTGCTTACGTTCTTCCATTGTTAAGTATGAAGCTAATTTTTGTTCGATCACACGAGGCGCCTCCCCTTCTAAAACAGAAAGGATTCCCTCAATCATCATCATTTTTTGTTTTACTTCTACAGCTGATTTGCGTTTTAATTTGTTGGCAAACGGGTGCCATAAAACGTAACCCGTAAAAATCCCCATTAGTGTGGCTACAAAGGCTGCTGAAATGGCAGTCCCTAATTTTTCGATATCGTTCATATCTTTTAATGCTGCTATCAGACCTATTACGGCACCAAGTACCCCTAGTGTAGGTGCATATGTACCCGCTTGCGTAAACACCTGTGCACCACTTGCATGACGATCTTCCATCGCCTGCACTTCTTCTGTTAATACATCTCTTATGTAATCTGCGTTTTGCCCATCAATGGCTAACGTTAAGCCATTCTTTAAGAACGGGTCTTCAATTTCTGTTGCTTTACTTTCAAGTGCAAGCAACCCTTCACGACGCGCTAAATCTGCCCATTGCGAGAACATTTTAATGATTTCTACATCATCTGCTAACTTCGTTTCTTTAAAAATTTTACCAAATAACTTCGGTACACGCTTTAATTCTTTCATCGGGAATGCGATGACTACTGCTGCAACCGTACCAAAGATAATAATAAAGATGGCAGCTGGGTTTATTAGCGCATCTGGTCCTACCCCTTTAAACTGCATCCCTACTAGAAGTGACACAAACGCTATAATAATCCCTACTAATGACGAAATATCCATGCCTATACCTCCAATAACTCGTTCTTTTTTTATTTCGACCTGTTCTGCTTTTTATTAACATTTCTATTAATATAGTATAAAGGGTAATCCATTTTTTTTCGATGTCATAATGTTTTTTTCTTTCCAAATTGCCAGTTTTTGATTATATTGAATCAATAATTATAAACAGTTTTGAATTTTTATATGGAGGAATGATAAAAATGATGGGTGATTTTAATAATAATCTTTTAAAATATGCTGAACTTGCAGTAAAAGTAGGTGTAAATATCCAAAAAGGGCAGTTTCTTTATATAGCCGCTTCAACCGATGCAGTAGAATTTGTCCGTCTCGTGACAAAAGTTGCGTATAAAGTTGGGGCTAAACAAGTATTTGTAGATTTTTCTGACGATCAAATTGGCCGCTATCGCTATGAGTTAGCACCAGAGGATTCATTCGACTTCTTTCCGCCTTGGAAAGTACAAGAACGTGAATGGTTAGCAGAGCAAGGCGCAGCATTTATGAGTATTGTCTCCCAAAGCCCTGACCTATTAAAAGGAGTAGAGCCCAAGCGCATTGCTACATTCCAAAAAGCGGCAGGTACAGCACTAAACACATACCGCCAATACGTACAAGCAGATAAAATTTCTTGGACAGTCATTGCCGTTCCTTCAAAAGACTGGGCTGCTAAAGTGTTTCCTCAATTATCAGAAAATCAACAAGTTGAAGCATTATGGGATGCGATTTTTAAAGCGACGCGTGCTAACTTAGAAAACCCTGTGGAAGCATGGGTACACCATAACAATACACTTCACGAAAAAGTAGACTACTTAAATGCTAAAAAATATACAAAGCTGCATTACACGGCTCCCGGTACAGACTTAACCATTGAGCTACCAAAAGGGCATTTATGGTGTGGGGCAGGCAGTATGAATGAACGCGGTGACGAATTCATGGCCAATATGCCAACAGAAGAAGTATTTACAGTTCCTCATAAAGACGGTGTCAATGGTTACGTTTCAAGTACAAAGCCTTTAAGCTATGGTGGGAATATTATCGATCACTTTACACTAACTTTTGAAAATGGCCGCATTGTTAATGTACAAGCAGAACAAGGGGAAGAAGTATTGAAAAACCTAATTGCTACGGATGAAGGTTCTCATTACTTAGGCGAGGTCGCACTAGTTCCTTATAACTCTCCTATTTCTAACTCAGGTTTACTATTCTTTAATACGTTATTTGATGAAAATGCGTCTAATCACTTGGCCATTGGTAGCGCCTATGCCTTTTGCTTAGAAGGGGGAAAAACAATGTCACCGGAAGAATTAGAAGCAAATGGATTAAACCGAAGTATTACCCATGTTGACTTTATGATTGGTTCTGCTAATATGGATATTGACGGGATTACTGAGGATGGACAAGTAGAACCTGTTTTCCGTAGTGGAAACTGGGCATTCTAACACCTTCAAAATGTCGTCACAATTTTTAAATTTCCATAAATTAAACTATCACTTGTCTCATAGATTACGGTATAATTAGTGTTAAGGATTACTTTATTTATAGGAAGGAGCTTTTTAACATGAATCATCATCATCCATTTGGTCCAGAGTACTATACAACAGTATTAGGCTACTCTGTAGTGATCATTATTTGCTTAATGTTCTTCATTCATTATTTACGTGTAGGTTTAGATTCTCACGAGTCAGTACGTATCGATTCAAAAGCTAACGCTCATAAATAATTTGATTCAAAACAGCCATATTTATGGCTGTTTTTTTAATGACTTTTATATAAATTCGCTTTATATATATATCCTTTGTCTTTATTTTTATAATATTTAAACTCATTTTCGCTATTATTATTTGAATTCTCTTTCATTTCAACTAAAATAAGATAAGTGTAAGGAAAGGGGTAACGACATATGTCTTTATTAAACGAAATACTCAGCTTTAATCAATCATTCGTAGAAGAAAAGCAATACGAGCCTTATATTACAACAAAGTATCCAAACAAACGAGTAGTTGTATTATCTTGTATGGACACACGCTTAGTTGAACTACTGCCGAAAGCAATGAATCTTCGTAATGGAGATGTCAAAATTGTCAAAAGTGCAGGGGCCATCGTGAACCATCCATTTGGTGGGATTATGCGTAGTTTACTTGTAGCGGTTTATGAGCTACAAGCAGATGAAGTATACATTATTGGACACTATGACTGTGGGATGAGTGCAGTTGACCCTGATGTGATGATTGGTCATATGCTTGAACGTGGCATTAAACAAGAAACAATCGATACAGTAAACTATTCAGCTGGCGATTTACGTGACTGGTTACGCGGCTTTGGGGATATCGCAACGAGCGTATTAAAAAGTGTAGAGCTTGTGCGTCAGCATCCATTAATGCCTAAAGGAGTGCCTGTACACGGACTCATCATCGACCCAGGCACAGGACGCCTTGATGTAGTAAGTGACGGCAATCAACATTTATAAAATCGTTTCAATCGAGGACAAAAGGTGCAGGGATAATCCCTACACCTTTTTCTGTAAATACTCTTCCTGTAACATCGCATACATATAATGGTCTACCCATTCTCCATTAATGAACAATAGTTTACGAAGTAGCCCTTCTCTTGCAAATCCGGCTTTTTCAATGACACGAATGGACGATATATTTTCAGGCGCAATATATGCCTCTACTCGATGTAGCTTAAGGGATGCAAAGGCTAGCTCCACGACAAGCTTTACCGCTTCCGTTGCAATGCCTCGCCCAACAAAATGCTGATCCATCGAATAGCCAACAAATGCACTTGAATACGGCATACGTTTAATCGCATATAACGAAATATGGCCAATTAATTTTTCCGATTCCTTCTCATAAATGCCAAATGAAAATTCTCGGTTTAAAGCAAGTAACTGTAATCCTTCTAGAATCTTTTTATACTGTGCCTCTTCCGTATAGTAATCCTCTCGGTGTATAGGCTCATATGTTGACCAAAAGTGCTTATTGTTCGACAACAGCATCGCTAACTCTTTTGCATCTGACTCCCCAAACGTACGTAAAAAGCATTTCTCCCCGTCCAGCTTCACGGACCGATCACCCTTCTTTCGAAACAAGTTGAATAAACTCTTCAACATCTCTCACACAGAGCGCAATGCCCTTCTCCCAAAATTCACGTTTTGTAATATCTTCGTTTAGATGCTTCATCGCTAAGTCTTCCACCGTCATAATAGCTGTATCACGAAGTAGCGCTATATATTTTTCTTCAAACGCTGCTCCTTCTTCTTTTGCCTTTGCATAAATACTAAGGGAGAACAAATAACCAAATGTATATGGGAAGTTATAGAATGGCACACCTGTAATATAAAAATGCATTTTAGATGCCCAAAAATGCGGGTGTGCTTCACCTAGTGCACCTGCAAAGGCTTCTCGTTGGGCTTCTTCCATTAATTCATTCAACCGCTTTGTCGCAACAATTCCTCGCTTACGCTCTTCATAAAAACGCGTTTCAAACAGGAAGCGTGCGTGGATATTCATAAAGAATGCAATCGAACGCTGCAATTTATCTTCGAGTAAAGCAATTTTCTCTTCTGTTGTTGCTGCCTCTTCTACTGCTGCATCCGCAACAATCATCTCAGCAAAAGTGGATGCTGTTTCGGCCACATTCATGGCGTAACGACGGTTAAGTGGATTCACTGGGCGTAGCGCATACGTATGGAACGCATGCCCTAGCTCATGCGCTAATGTGGAAACGTTGGACATAGTGCCGGAGTATGTCATAAAAATACGTGATTGCTCCGCCAGCGGGAAGCCCGTACAAAAGCCACCAGGACGTTTGTTATCACGATCTTCTGCTTCAATCCATCCATCTTCAAACGCTTGACGTGCGAATGCCTGAAGCTGTGCCCCGAACTTGCCAAAATGCTTCAGGATAAACTCTGCACCCTCTTGATACGACACTTTTGTTGTAGAAGACGTCACTGGTGCATCGAAGTTATACCAATCCAGCTTCTCCTTCCCAAGCATACTTGCCTTTGTTTTAAGGAATTTTACAAATGGTGCTTTATGATTTGAAATGGCTCCCCACATGGCCTCTAGCGTTTCGTTTTTCATTCGGTTAATTTGTAACGGCTCTTGCAACACTTCATCCCAACCGCGTTTTTTGTATGTCGTTAAACGGAAGCCAGCTAGATGGTTTAATGTTTTCGCGAAAAACTCTTCCTTTTCCGTAAATACTTTTTCAAGCGCATCAAAAGCACTTTTACGTACCGCTTCATTCGGATGTGCACTTAAATTATTCGCTTGTCCTACAGATAGGTATTTCGTTTCTCCCTCTACATCAACTTCTACTTTAATATCACCGATGAACATATTGTAAAGCTGTCCCCACGAAGAATAGCCATCTACGCCTAATTCAGAAATTAATGTTTCTTCTTCCTCCGACAGCTTTTGCTTCGCTTGTTCACGCCACTCCGTTAAAATAAAGGCAAACTCATGTAACAACTCCGATTGGATTAGTGCATGGAAACGTTGCTCATCCATTTCAGCTAGTAACTGCTGTAAACGAAGAATCACAGGTGAATAGCTTGCTGAAATACTGCTTAATTGACTTGATAATAAAAGCGCCTTCGTATCTTTTATATTTTGAGCCGTTAAACACGAAAGCATGCCACCCGCATGAGAAATATGCATTAATGTGTCTGCAATGTGTGCTAAAGCTTCTTTTAATTGTTGTTCATTGACATCTATTGTTAAAGCCATTATTTGTTTTTTTGTTGCTTCCACTTTATGTGGTAGTTGTTCTATAAATGCTTGGAAGGCTGGTGACTCACTGCCTCCTTCAAAAAACACATCTAAATTCCATACTTCTGGATATTTTATTGTTGCCATTGTACTCCCCCCTCATTATTCAGAAAGTAATTTCTAAATAGTATTCAATTAGAAAAACATAACTCGCGCTACAAGGGCGCGAGTTGATATGTTTTTAATTAGATATACTTTCTACCGAAAATTCAGACAAAATAGTTCACACTATTTTATCCGAATTCCGAAGTATTAAATCTATTATATGTTATTTTCGTTTCTTTTTCGATTTATTTTTTCTCACCAATTTTACTTTTTTTACATCTTCTTCTAAGCTAGCGGCAACTTCTTTTTCAGCTTGTGCTAACTCCGCCAATGCTTTTTTCTCTTCTTGTTCAAAAACAGTAGGAATTTCAAGGCCTCGTCGTTTCGCTTCTTGTTGAATATGCGCTAACGTTTCTTCTAATACTTTTATTCGTGCATATTGCTTATTGTTCCCCTCTACGAGAATCCATGGGGCATGTTTCGAGTCTGTTTTCTCAAACATCTCATTTGCAGCCACGGCATAATCATCAAACTTGTCACGATTTCGCCAATCTTCTTCTGTTAACTTCCAAGCTTTATATGGATCTTGAGCCCGTGCTTCAAAACGTTTTAACTGTTCCTCTTGATCGATATGAATCCAGAATTTCAACAAAATGTACTCACCATTTGTTAATAGACGCTCAAAGTCATTAATCTCCTCATAAGCACGTGTCCATTCTTCTTCCGTCGCAAATCCTTCTAAACGTTCGACTAATACACGTCCATACCATGAGCGGTCGAAAATAGCGATTTGTCCATGTTGAGGTAACTTACGCCAAAATCGTTGCATATAGTTATAACGTTTTTCATGTGGTTGCGGGGCGGAAATGGGATGTACAATATAACCGCGCGGATCGATACGTTCTGTTAACCGTTTAATCGCGCCTCCTTTACCAGCAGCATCCATTCCTTCAAAAGCTAAAATTAATCCAATTTTATTGTTGAATAAAAACTGTTGTACGTTTAATATTTCATATTGGAGTACTTTTAACTTTTTCTTATATACTACTTTATCTAGTTCTAACGACAGGTCTAATGCTTCAAGCTTTTGCATGGAACCACTCCTTTTACTATACTATCTCTATTGTAAACTAAAATGGTTTTAAATGGTATTTGTTGTTGCAAAGTAGCAAAATGTATATAATTCTAACGGAAGGAGAGGAATTTATGGGGCGTATTTTATTACTTTTTGTTGCAACCATTGTTTTATCAATATACTCAATCACTGCGTTTTGGATTGGGATAAATGATCTAACAACCATTCATTCAATTAAGCGGCTACCACTTTTATTTTCTCCTGCCAGCTTTGTTTATTTATTTACATTCGTCTTATACGCTAGTCTTTTCGTTTATGTGTGGCAAGCTTACCAAAACCGCCAAACCATCTTCGTCACTACTAGATTACAAGCGCTTTTATTTGTACTAGCTTGCCTATTACAAATTACCTTTTTCTATATATGGCATCAAGACCAGTATATCACTGCATTTATATTGCTTATGCTACAACTCCTCTCTTTATTCGGTTTACATATGACGTATCCGTTTCATAGAGAATATATAAGCTTACGTATTCCAATCGCTATGTGGTTAGGTTGGAATTTATTTTTCATCTTGATCGTCATTAGCTACCTTACGATTTACTACGAGTGGCATGGATTGGGGTTAAGCAATGCCCTGTGGGTTGTCATTTTGTTAACAGCGGGGGCAGCGACTGCTCTCCATCTTCGTTACCATCATTTTGACCGCATCATACCTAGTATTTTTATTTTAGGTTATGTAGGCATTGCTGTAGCAAATGGTTTTACTGAATTATTTGTATCAACTGCTGCACTATTTTTATGTGGCGTCATGGTTGTTGCCATTTTATTTATGGAAAAGAAAAAGAAAACTGCTGAAGGTAGTTAATGCCTTCGCAGTTTTCTTTGCTTTTAGTTAGTCTTCTAATGTCGTTAAAATAACCGGTTTATCTTTTGTGACAACGATAGAATGTTCGATTTGAGCAACTAATGATTTGTCTGGTGTAATAAATGTCCAGCCATCACCTGCTTCGACAATATGCTCTGCCTTTGCAGAGATGAACGGCTCTACTGCTAACACCATGCCTTCTTTCATAATCGTTGTATCCCATGCATCATAGTAGTTTAAAATATGGTCTGGCGCTTCATGAAGAGACTTCCCTAAACCATGTCCTGTTAAATTCATGATGACCGTTAAGCCGTGATCGCGTGCTTCACGTTCTACCGCTTTCCCGATTTGGTTTAATTTTGAACCCGCTTTTACTTTTGTCATCGCACGTTCAAATGCTGATTTTGCTACAGCACAAAGCTTTTCTTTCTCTTCATAACCTTCCCCTACAACAAATGAAATACCCGTATCCGCAAAATAACCATTCAATGAACCCGAAACATCAATATTCACTAAATCGCCTTCTTGAATCACTTTATCGCCCGGAATACCGTGTGCGACTTCATGATTCACTGAAATACATGTAAATCCTGGGAAGTCATATTCACCTTTAGGGCCCGAAATGGCACCGGCTTCTTCAAACATGCGACCTGCTATTTCGTCTAGTTCACGTGTTGTAACACCTGGTTTTGTGGCAGCTTTCATCGCTTCACGAATTTCTGCTACAATGCGACCGATCTTTTTAAACGCATCTAATTCTTCCTGTGTCTTAATAATCATGCTCAAATCCCTCTCTTAATTAAAAATGTCCTTTACTACTATATCATATGGAAATGTACGTCACATACTAGAGTTCCTTGACCATTATATAGTCCGTACACGCTTCATCTGCAAACATAAAAATATGCTCCCCTTGACGAGTAAAACCCATCTTTTTATAAAAGGCTACTGCCTGCTCGTTTTTCTCCCACACCCCAAGCCAAATACGTTTCTTCCCTTTTTGACGGGCCATGTGAATTGCTTCCTCGATTAACTGACGGCCTAAGCCTCTACCTTGAAACTGATTTTGAATGTAAATACGTTCCACTTCTAACGCGTCTTCTCCTACATCATCCGTTTGGGCACCGCCCGTATTCAGCTTTATATAGCCCGCTACTTCTCCGTCCAATAAAGCAAAATAAAATGTACTACCCGGATGGGCCAACTCTTTCAATAAAGCTTCTTCTGTAAAGGCTTTCGCCGTATGTGCCTGTACCGTCTCTATTGTAGAAAGTATGCAATATGTTTCCACATATGTATCGATGCTCAATTTTGATAATTGGGCAACATCGTGTGCTTTACATTTCATCAGTTGCATAAACATCACTCCAATTAAAAAGGCCTACTGTTTCTAGCATGCCTTAAAATAATACCTGCTTCAATCATTTTAGTAACGAGACGATAGGGAATCAATCCAATTTTTGTGTCTTAAAGTATAAAAAACCATGAAACTTCCATACACTTGATACATAAATAAGATAATAAAAAATTGTGAAGGGAATAAATTGATGGATCATAGCAAAGGACTAAGTGCATTAAATTATTTCAGTGTATTTTTTGCTCCGTTTATCGTACCGATTATTATTTATTTCATAAGTGCTGATGCGGAAGTGAAGCGTCATGCAATTCGTGCATTATTATCACATGTCATTCCTGTTATTCTGGGGATTGTATTAGTCGTAATCCTGTTTATTGTAGGTATCTTTAGCTCGCAAGTGAACGGCGATATACTATTTACTACTTGGATTCTTTTGATTTTAGGTTATGGCCTACTGTATTTAATCGTCATCATTTGGAATGTCGTTCAAGGGATTAAAGTGCTTCGCTCATAAAGTTTATATCTCCTCCTTGTTATGGACATATAAAAGAAGAACATACTAGTCGTAATCATAGTACTTGAAGGAGGTCAATATACATGAAAGTAAAAGACATGTTAAAAGCAGCTATTAAACTGGCACCTGTTTTATATCCAGTTGTTAAACAAATACTCGTAAATAAAAAAGGAATGCGCTCCACCTCTACACGACGTCGATAATAAAACAGGGCATTCTTTACATGAATGCCCTCATATTGTGAATAGGTCCTTGCAGATGGCGTTGCTTGCTTCACTCATTTTGTAAATGGGCAGAGCATTTGCTACTTGTAAGTGACGAGTTCAATTTTTTCTAGTCACATTTAGATTCCAATGTACACTTTTCTTATTTACTATTTCAATGTAATCGTCGTATAACTATACCCTTCTTTTTGCTTCATGACTTCTAGAACGGCAGGCATAGCATCTTTTAGTTCTGCTACGTGTGAAATGACGCCGACCATACGTCCCGATTTTTGTAATTCAATTAATGTATCAATAGCCCGTATTAACGCTTCTTCATCAAGTGAACCAAACCCCTCGTCAATAAACATGGTATCGATACGTACATTGCCTTGGAAGCTTTGAATGACATCTGCCATACCAAGCGCTAAGCAAAGAGAGGCATTAAATTTTTCTCCACCTGATAACGTTTTAACATCACGTGCTTGCCCTGTGTAGCTATCATACACATCTAAACTTAAACCACTTTGACGTCCATGGGCTTCTTGCCGCTCTGAGCATTCCAGGCGGAATTGTCCGTTCGATAAACGCTCTAAACGAATATTAGCGGCTTCTGTAATCTGTTCTAAATACCCCATCTGTACATAGCGTTCAAATGAAATACGTGGCTCATTTTTCCCGCGCAATACATCATATAGTTGCACAATTTCCCCTGAAATTCGTTCGAGCTGATCGATTTCCTCTGCTACAGCAGTCAGCTTTTCTGCATAATAATTGCAGTGCGTTGCATATTCCCTTGTTTTATTTAATACATTAAACGCTTGCTCATATGTCTCTTTTAATGTGACGAGTTGTGCTCGCATAGCTGCTACATCCACTCGTTCTTTCCCTTGTAATGCCTGTACTTCTGCTTGTACAAATTCTGTTAATGCATGATACTCTTTTGTGAACTGCAAATATTGCTGTTGCAATGTCGCCATCTGTATATCTGTGCGTAACGCTAATTTGAACGCTTCTTCATTAGCAAATGTAGCTTGAGTAATCGCTTCTTGTAATCTCATTTGATCGTCAGCCAGCTTTTTCGTTAAATCCATTTTACGTTCGTCCGTGTGCTTAATTGCTTCTTGTACTTTTACGACATTCGTATAGGCTAATTCGTAGTGTTGTTCTGCCTCTTTTAGCGCTTTCTGTAGCAGTTGCAATTCTTTCTCCGTTTTTTCATAGGCTATATTTACTTGTGTCAGGGTTTGGAGCTCAGAAGGGATTGTACGCTGTTTTTCCATTAAAATCGTTTGTTGTTGCAGTAAAGTACGTTGCGCTTCTTCATGCTTCGTACGTAACTGAGCAAGCTCATTTTCACATTGCTCCATCCCTTGCGTTGTCCGCTTTACGTGTGTTTTTAATTGGGCAAGCTCTTCATTTTTGCGCTGTAACACTTGCAGCGCATCGACTGTTGCTAAGTACTGCCCTTTATACATCGTCTCTTTTGTTACATCAACACCTGATTCCATTAGCTCTTTCTGTAAATCATCGAACTGAGATCTAGCAGCTTCAAGTTTTCCACTAATAATCGATTGCTGTTGTTGAGCAGCCACTACTGCCCCTTTTGCTTGTTGCAATGCCGATTTATCAATTGCTTCCGTATCATTTATACATAAATTAGGGTGCTCTATACTACCGCAAACTGGACAGGCCTCTCCTGGAACAAGCGTTAAAGCTAATTCATACGCACGGTTGTGAATCCACTTTTGCTCCTGCTCCTCATATGATTGACTGACGGCTTCATAGTGAGCAGTTACTGTTTCTATATCAGCTTGTAAGCGTTGAATATTCTCATGTGCTTTATTTAATTTTGCAAAAGCATTTGTAATTTCTTTCAGCTGCTGTTCTCTAGCGAGTGTTTCCGGGATTTCAGCTACCTGTTTCTCTATCGCTTCCACCATTTCAGCATGTGTGGCTAATATGCCCTTGTATTTTTCATAAAGCGCCTTCACGTTCGTCATTTCTTCATTTAACTGTTCAACATTTCTTTGTAATGTCGGTATCTTTTTGACGAGTATATCTACCTCTTCATAAATAGGCTTTATGTTTTCCAGTACATTCATGTCATGGATTCGTTTTGTACGCTCAGGCTCACGGGCTTGTTCCATTTTTAAATTATGATTTGCCTGTGCCAATGCTGTTTCCAATTGCTGACGTTGCCACTCATAGCCTTCTAGCTTTTCCATTGCATCAGCTAGCTCTTTTTCCGTTGTACCGTACGTATTATAAAGCGGTAAAATGCTCGAAGCTTTTACAGCGGCTTCGTACTCTCTTTTCTTTTCTTCAAATAACGGGCGTTCATTTTCCTTTTGTATTAATTGCATTTGCTTTGTTTGTAACACATGAATCCGCTCATTTAGCTGTTCACTTTCAATGCATTTCTCTTGCATGTCATTGTGTGCTTGAAAGCTTTGTAAATAATATGTTTCATCTACTATTACCTTTTGTTCATAATAAAGCTTTTCTTCTTCAAGAGCTTGTAAAATTTGATAAACATTCGCCTGATTTTGCAGACGCTCAAACAATAAAGAATGACGAGATGGAAGTGCCCCTGCAATTTGCTCAATATATTGATTGCGCATCGCTTTTGCCATTTTTGCTTCCGTTTCTGCTGCTTGCTTTTTATCCTCTAACTTTTTAGCAATTTCACCATAGTGTTCCGTTTTAAAAATTTTACGTAAAATAGCTTCTTTATTTTCCGTTTGAGAAGTAAGCAATTTACGAAATTCGCCTTGCGGAAGCATAATAATTTGGTTAAATTGGTCGTATGTTAAACCGATGATTTCTTCTATTTTTGCATTGATTTCTTTCGCTTTTTGACGCTCGACTATTTTTAGCGCTTCGCCATTTGGGCCCATTTCAAAAAATGCATACTCTTCCCCAGTCGCTGTTTTACGCCCTTTTTTCACATGGGAAAGCTGCCTAAATACGCGATATGTCCGTCCTTTTACTTCAAATAAAAGCTCCACGGCCGTATGCACGTGATCCTCTGCAAATTGACTGCGCATCGATTTGTGATCTTTGCGATCAGAACCACTCCCACTACCGTATAGCGCAAATGCAATGCCATCAAAAATGGTTGTTTTTCCCGCACCTGTTTTCCCTGAAATAACAAATAACCGATGATTTTCAAGCTTTGTAAAATCGATAACTTCTTCCCCTTTGTATGGGCCGAATGCACGCATCATTAATTTAAGTGGCTTCATTTCACAGCAACCTCCTGACTTTCACGTTTTTCAGCAAATAGTTCTGCTAACGCTTCTGTAAATAATTGCTGCATCATTTCACTCGGTTCCTGCTTTGTCACTTCTTCATAAAACGCTTTAAATAATGTGAAATCATCTAATTTTTCTCGTTTGATAGTTTCTTTTTCCTCTTGTGTAGCTAGATGCATCGTTTTCCGTTCAACATGCATCGCATTTTTATATACTGTTCGAATTTGTTCCATCGCATTCACTACTGGTGTCGGGTCTGTTAAACGAACAAATACATAGTCGTCACTTTCAGGATGACGTAAAATTTGTTGCATGTCCCCTTCCACAATACGTAAATCTCTTCGTGGCGTAAGCTTGCGTTTTTCTACTTGAACAGAGCCGTCTGCCGCTAAATCTACGATATAAAAACCTTTTTCATGTTGTGCTTCTGACAGTGAATACTTTAACGGTGAACCGGCGTAGCGAATCGTTTCATTTAAAACATAGTGAGCTTTATGTAAATGCCCTAATGCTGTATAGTGAAATGGCTCAAAATGCTCTGCACTCACACATTCAGATCCGCCAATAGCAAGGGGGCGCTCTGAATCACTTGTATTTGCTGATTGTTCTCCGTATGGTGTGATAAACGCATGCGCTATTGCAATATGACGAACTCCCCGTTTCATATCTTTTTTTATATGCTTAATAATGGCTTGCATAGCATCATCGCAAGTTGCTATCGAATCATCCGCAAACAATTGTCGTACAATGCTTGGCTCAGCAAACGGAATGAGATGGAAATGGACTTCCCCATGCTCGTCCGCTAATACAACAGGCTTTAAATCGGCTCTCATCTCACCTGCTAAATAAAGCCCTGATTCTTTCATTAGTTTACTCCCAAACTGCAGGCGAGTCGGACTATCATGGTTACCAGCAATCGCGATAACGGGAATACCGCGTTTGAGTACAATGTCAGCAAATGTATCATCGAGTAAATCAACAGCATCAACAGGGGGAATTGCACGATCATATAAGTCCCCTGCGACAATAATGACATCTGGCTTTTCTACATCAATTGCTTCCATAAACTGATTTAAAATATAGCGCTGATCTTCTGTCATATAGACGCCTTGCACAAGCTTTCCTAAATGCCAGTCTGCTGTATGAAAAATTTTCATTTTACCGCCTCCTTATAAATTATCCATATATTCTTACTATTACATTAAATATACTACATCAATACACAAAATTCAAACATACGTTCTGTTTTTGGTAATAAAAACACCTCAAGCAATTATCCCAAGATGTTTATTGTATTAGTAATTCAGGGGACATTTCACCCTTTGTGATAGCTAGCTTTCATAGGATAACATGATATTGTATAAAAAAAGACCCTTCCCCTACAGAAAGAGTCGCTTAAATCGGTCGTAGCCATAGTACACCACATATTGTTCAATCGGCTTTACCGCTACTTGTTCTTCGATTGTCTGCTGTTGCTGCTGTTGCATTTGTAAAATTTCTTGGAATGTGAGTGGGTTTGGTTCAGGGATTTGAGCCGTACTCATTGGCATGATACCTAGCTTCTCTAACAACGCATTCGCCATCACACGATACCCTTCCATATTCGGATGTACGTCTGCTACATTTGGTAAATAGCGACTCCCCTCATTACCGAATGATACGTCCACAAACTGCGCACCATATGCACTGGCAACATTTGCTAAAATTTCATTTAAAAGATGTAGCTGTTGTTTTACCCCTACCGCTTGTTCTGCATGGACACTGACATAAGGAAAATAATACCCCATGACATACACATCCGCATTTGGTGCTACTTCATTTACATGCTTTAATAGCTCTATATAATCTTCGCGTGCTTTATTTAATGCAAAATTAACAGAGAGCTGCGAAAAACTCATTGTGCCGTTTTGTGGGTTGTGAGCCACGAGAGGCAATAAATTATTGGCACCAGCTGAAATGGTGATCATTGTCGCATCACGTAAAAGCGCATCCGCTTCTTCCGTTTTTACCCGCTCTAGTACATCCCCTACCGAGTAGCCAGGAAATGCTAGCTGTTTTGTAAATGACTGGAGTTGACCAGCGCGCATGAGTTGCATCGCGATGAAATCGGTATACCCTGCATCAATTTCTGAATACGGTGTTTGTCCTGCTGCTAGGGAATCACCGAGTGCGACGTAGATTTCTTTCGCTGAAGCACTCGATGTAAACAGAAAAGATGCAAGGAGACATATAAACAGTTTTTTCACCTTACATCTCTCCTATTCCATATTATTTTTTTAAAATGCCCAGTTACCTTTACGGAAAATCGGCTCCATTGTACCATCCGCTAACTCACCATCGATATCCATTTCGCCGCTACCAATCATGAAATCCTCATGTGTAATCGATGTATTAATGCCGAGTGCTTCAAGCTGTCCTTGCCCCAGCTCACGTCCACCTTCATAACAAGTTGGATAGGCTTCCCCGATCGCTAAATGGTTGGATGCATTTTCATCAAACAGTGTGTTGTAATATAAAATATTAGATGAAGAAATAGGCGATTCATGTGGTACAAGTGCTACTTCTCCTAAATAACTGGATCCTTCATCGGTCGTAATGAGCTGTTGTAGTAAGTCATTGCCTACTTCTGCATGTACCTTAACAATTTTCCCTTTTTCAAATGTTAATGTGAACTGATCAATAACATTCCCTTTGTAGGCAAGCGGTTTTGTATTCGACACAGTGCCATTCACACCGTATTTCGCTGGCATTGTGTATACTTCTTCCGTTGGCATATTCGCAATAAATGTGGTCCCTTGTGGTGTTTTACTGCCACCTGTTAACCATAAATGTTTTTCAGGAAGCTCAATTGTTACATTTGTACCGGGTGCCTTATAATGCAGCTTTTTATATCGTTTTTTATTCAGCTCCGCTGCGCGGTTTTCTAAGTTTTCGACATGCTTACGCCATGCTTCTACAGCATCCCCTTCGCCGATACGAACGGTTTTGAAAATAGCATCCCATAATGCATCTACTTGCTCGTTTTCCGGTAAATGTGGAAATACTTTTGCTGCCCATTTGGCAGAAGGAACGGCAATAATCGACCAAGCAATATCATCGTTCATGACTGCTTTTCGGTAGTTCACAAGTGCTGTACCTGCTGCTTTTTGTTGGGTAGTAATTTTCTCTACTTCAATCCCTGCAAGTAAATCCGGGTCTGCTGCATCAATCCATAACAGTGCCCCACCACGTTCGATTAATTCTTCACGCTGTGCCACAATCCATTTTGGAAACTTCTCAAGCTCCTCAACGGTTGTATGTTCAAAAAAGGCACGCTCAAAAACAGCATCTGTTAAGTTAACATGCACACGTCCTGCACCAGCTTCATACGCCTTTTTGACAACTTCTCTTGTAAATTCTAATGTATCCGTAGAAGTATTAATTAAAAGGTATTGCCCTTGTTGAATATTGACGCCTACTTTTACAGCTAATTCTGCAAATGCCGCTAACTTTTCTCCAAAAGTCATATCCTATTTCTCCTTTTTAAATACTCTTTTTGGTTTCCCACTTTTCGATTGATACGGTTTCTTGTTGTCTTTCTTTGGTGCTTGTTCGATTGTCTTCGCATTTCCTTCGATTAATTCACCTTGTGTCCAAATTTTTTGAACCGGTTTGCCTGGGATTTCACGTGTCCATTTTTTATATGTTTTTTCATCTTTATAAGACAGTAATGTTAACACTTCTCCGTCGGCCCCTGCACGCCCTGTACGGCCTGAGCGGTGTAAATATTGCTCAATTGTGCGCGGTACATCAACATGAATAACATGTGTGAGACCAGCGATATCTAAACCACGCGCTGCAATATCTGTTGCGATTAAAATACGTGCTTCTCCTTTACGGAAAGCATCTAGCGCTTTTTTACGCTCTTCTTTTTTCATATCAGAATGCAGCGTCACAATTGGTGCTTCCTTGTATTTTAACTTTGTTTCTTTCATTAATACTTGATCAATATTATTCACGAACGCTAAGCCGCGTAACCCTTCAAGATTGGCTAAACGGCGTAATAAATCCGTTTTATCACGCTCTTCTACCTTGACAAAGGAATGAATGACTTTGCCGACCTTCACCATATCTTCTGGCTTAATTTTAATGCGTACTGGATCGAACATCATGCGTTCTGCCACAATTTCAATTTCTTCTGTAATCGTAGCCGATACGACGACAACTTGACGTCCCCATGCAGCACCGTCTATAAATGATTTCACAACTACTCGGTATTCACGGCTCAGTAGCTGATCACACTCATCCAACACAACGGTTTCAATTTCTTTTAACTTCAGCTTTCCTGCACGCACTAATTCATTTAGACGACCTGGTGTCCCTACTACAATCGTTGGCTTTTTCTTTAACTTTTCAATTTGACGTGCTGAGTTTGCACCGCCGATTAATTGTTGTGCGGTAATATCCGTCCCTGCTGTCCACTCGCGAATGACTTCGACAATTTGCATCGCCAGTTCCTGTGAAGGGGCAACGATTAATGCTTGTGTTTGTTTTTTTGTGCCATCTACTTTATTTAAAATGGGTAATACATAAGCAAGTGTTTTTCCTGAGCCTGTCGGTGATTCCGCCACGATATCTTTCCCACCAAGCATCGCTGGAATCATTTCTTGTTGAATCTTCATCTCTGATTCAAATGACCATTTTTTTTGCCATATTTCGTTTAATAATTGTATAGCTGACATTGTTTTTACCTACCTCTTTTATACTTGCCTTTAGTGTACCATATAAACGAATAAAAAGACCTGTCTCAAACGACAGGTCTACGATTACTGATTGATGTCATAGCCACATGCTACAATGGCTGCTTCTGCTAACACGACGAGTGAATCAATATATTGTGTGCTTAATTTTAAATCCCGATTCACGATAGAAAGTTCTGTACACCCTAAAATAATGCGGTCACAGTCCGTCATCACCGCTTCAATTGGCGCCCATAACTCAGGTGTTATATCTCGCCCAGCTTTTACATAATCGTAAATTACCGTCATCACTTGCTGCTGGATCTGTGCACCAGGTACAACAGGTGTGATCCCTTGCTCCTCAAGCGCGGTTTGATACATATTGGAAGCGAGTGTACCATCTGTTGCTAAAATCCCTACACGATTTGCCCCTAGCTCTTTTGCCCGTTTCGCTGTTTCACGAATCATATGGAGTACCGGTATAGATGTTGCTTCTTGCATTTCACGATAAAATGTATGGGCGGTATTACAAGGAATACAAATGACACCAGCTCCATACTCTGCAAGCTTTTTCGCATCACGCTGTAAATACGGGATTGGATTTTCTTTCGTTTGATCTAAAATATATGCCGTACGATCTGGAATCGATGTATCATTATCGATAATTGTATGGACATGTTCTTGGTCCTTATTAGCTTTTGTACGACGCACAATAATTTCACCAATAAGCATCGTTGCAAGTGGGCCAACCCCACCTATAATACCTAATGTTTTCTTCATTTACTCTGACAAACCTTTGTTATTAAAATATTTCTTATACTTGCGGTAGTAATTCAAACTATTTAACGTTAATTTCGCCCAACGCTTCATATTCATATCTTGCTTGAAGAATAGAGAGTTTGTATACTTCCCTTCACGAATCAAACTTTTTGCCTTAAGCTTCAACTTTTCATTTGATGCGTATTTGAATAATACACCTTTTGGGATAATCATCCATAAATGCTCGTTATCTGCATATGTTAAATTTTGCTTAATATCCAGCATATGATCATCTGCAACATATTTCATTAAATTATAGCCTGCTGCTGTTACATAGTAGCTTGAGCGGCCATTCCGTAAATTAATTTCAAAAAGCTTGTACTGCTTATCCCGCACATCGTATTTCATATCGAAGTTCGCAAAGCCTGTATAGCCAATATCTTCTAGGAAGAAGCGCACTTGGTCCATGAGCTCTTTATCGTATGTTGTCACGATTGCTGCATAACTACCAATCCCTTCTGGGGAATGTTCTTCTAAAATCGGGTTTCCTAAACACATTAACTTTACTTTACCGTCTTTCCCAACATACGCATTTAATACACGCATATACGAATCATCACCTGGAATAAATTCCTGTACAATCATTGTATCTTGGTATGTGGAGCTATAAATAGCTTTTAAGATCGCCGTTTTTTCCGCTTCATCATGTGCAACGAATACTTTCTTTTTCCCTGGGAATGAACATGCCCAGTATTCCACTGAATTTGATGCTTTAATAATAATTGGATACTCAAATGGCGGTGTGAATGTTTCGTAATCTTGAGCTGTTACCGTTGTTGTACCTGGATATTTGAATTGATACTTCTCACACATTTTATAAAAGTTTTCTTTTAGTAAAATTTCATCCATTAATGATTCATCAATATACGGTACAGTGAACCATTGTTGTAATGCTGGTTTATTTTTAATAATGAGCTTCGCATAATCATCACCACACGCTAATAATAGCAGCTCTTTATTTGGAAATTGAGCAGCGACCTTTTCCATCGCCCCGACAAATACTGCTTGCGTGTTTAATTCATCAATTTGTTGGAAATTTAAAATGCGGCTATCTTGTGTAGCCGTCAAATGTGAACGACCTAGCACTAGTGGTTTTAATCCGTATGCTTCATAAAAAGCGCGTGCCATGCCGTATGCATTCATATCTGAACCTAGTAATATTGGTAAAAATGGTTGTTCTTTTACTACCATTATCTATTCAACTCGCTTTAGTTTAATTTCGTTAATGTTTAGTTTATCACATTTTGTGTAGTGGTCACACGGAAAGTCCCGCAAATTTTTAATAGTTTTCTCGTTCATTTACACATGAAAAAACTAGCATAATCCATGTTGGACTACGCTAGTTTTTTCCGATTAAACCGCCTCAATAATTAATGCAATTCCTTGTCCACCACCGATACAAAGACTGGCTGCGGCATATTTACCACCGCGACGTTTCAGCTCGTATGCGGCGCTCAAAATGACACGTGTACCACTTGCCCCAACTGGATGACCAAGCGCAATGGCACCACCGTTGACATTTGTCTTCTCACGGTCTAAACCGAGTGCTTTTTCTACAGCTAAATATTGGGCAGCGAATGCTTCATTCACTTCTACTACATCTAAATCTTCTATTGTTAACTTCGCACGCTCTAATGCTTGTTTCATGGCTGGCACTGGACCAATGCCCATAATCGTTGGATCTACCCCTGCTACTCCCCACGAGACAATACGGGCAATCGGCTTTAAATTATGCTCTTGTACAAACTGTTCGCTTGCTACAACAACAGATGCCGCACCGTCATTAATGCCCGATGCATTTGCAGCGGTTACGGTACCATCTTTTTGAAATGCTGGACGAAGCTTGGCAAGTGATGCCATCGTACCATCTTCTTTTATATGTTCATCTGTATCAATAACCGTTTCGCCTTTACGTGTTTTCACGGTAACAGGCACGATTTCTTCTTTCAATTTTCCTGCATCACGTGCTGCCACTGCGCGCGCATTTGAAAGCAGCGCAAATGCATCTTGCTCCTCGCGCGAAATTTCATAGTGCTCCGCTAGTTTTTCAGCTGTCATACCCATACCGTTTCCTGTGTACTGATCGGTTAATGTAGCTGTCAACATATCGGTAAATTGTAAGTCCCCCATTTTAGCTCCGCCAAAGCGCTGTGTAAAATTCGAATATGGGGATTGTGACATATTTTCTGCCCCACCAGCTAATACGACATTTGCTTCGCCAAGTAAAATTTGCTGAGCTGCTGTCACGACAGATTGCATCCCTGAACCACATAAACGATTTTGTGTTAATGCTGGCACTTCCTGAGGTACACCTGCATATAGTCCGATATGACGCGCTAAATAAGATGAGTTTGCTCCTGTTGTAATGACGCCCCCATAGACAACATGATCAATTTGCTCTGGTGTAACACCCGAACGTTTTAATGCTTCTACTGCTGTTGCAGTGCCAAGTTGTACCGCATCTATCCTTGCAAATGAACCACCAAATGCTGTAAAGGCTGTTCTTGCTCCATCTACGATATATACATTTGTCATTTTCCTATCCCCTTTGTTTCAACATTTTGTGACGGTCTTAACGTATGTGTTAGTACTTTTCCACATGCACTGGGTGGCAACTGAGCAAAAGTCACCCTTAATCAGAAAAGTATACAAACCGAAAATTTCTTCCCTCTAGCCAAACGTTCCAAACATGCCTAATAATTTTTTAAGCCTTGTATTTCAAAATCTTTTTGTCAATAATCCCTTTCATAATTTCAGTTGTCCTTCTGAAACCAGAAAATTCAAATCTATTAATATTTTAACAATTCAGTGAGTTTGATAGCAATGAAAATTCATAACACTTTACAATTAGACTTGATTTTTAACAATAAATTTTTTTACTATAATGAGGGAAACGGAGGGCAAACGATGCAATACGCACTACTTGGTGATTTACACTCAAACTACAAAAATACAAAAGCGGTTTTAAAACATATTGAAGAAATAGTACCGACTGCACAAATGATTGGTCTTGGTGATTTATATGAATGCCTGATTGGGAAACGAAAAGCGGCTGCATTAACCGAGCATGTCCCACTCGAGCAAGCCACTATTATTAAAAAGAAATTTACTGAACTGCTGACATTCCCCTCGATTATCGGCAATCAAGAGGAACGTATTGCTTTCGTTACAGGCATACAACAATTTTTGAATTATGAAGAAAAGATTGTCATTAAAAATGCGACACTCATGCACGGGCATCAGTTTGATTGGAACGAGCATTTCGAACCCACTTTCCCTTCATATGAAACACCCTTATTATTTTTCGGACATAGTCATCGTGCGGCTATCTACATAAACGGCGTGCGGACAAAAATCGAGTACAATCAACCGATATATGTCGGCGACCGAACATACGAAATCAATGTGGGAGCCGTTGTAGAATCACGTGATTGGTGTTTATATGATAGCGAGCAAATGACGGTGACATTTTTACAAGCACCAAAAAACGATTCGAGCAACTAACTCGAATCGTTTTTTAATCAACCAAACTTTTGGCGGTAGCCGCATTTACGGCATAGCTCTTCGACCGCTTCACGGCGCGAAAAACCATCGACTAAATTGTTTGCTCGCTCGCTTTCCACAATTTCTGAAAACGACTTTTCATTCACATTCCCCAAATTAATAACCCCTTCACCATCTAAACAGCAAGGTACGACTGTTCCATCCACTAAAATAGCAGCTTGACTACGCAGCGCATGACAGAAGCCTTTCCCTGTATATTCAGGCTCTAGTAAGCTTGGCCACTTAAACTCATGGTCTTGGTTCAAATAAATATTCGGTGCAATTTTTACACCTTTTCCTGGCTCTACACGTTCTTCAATTTTAAACGGTAAGTCATATTCTTGTTCGAGAAGTTCTAGCGTCTCAGCATTTTTACGACGATCAGTCTCTGTCTGATCATCCCGTTGTAAATTCCATAAGCGATACGAGAAAATGACGTTATGCTCACGTGCTTCGCGTACAAAATCTAAAATATCCCCTAAATATTTCTCGCGATTTTCTGACCCTTCATGCCCGTCAAAACTGTGAAGTGAGAAGTTCATTTGGCGAAGCGCTGGCTTGCCTAGCAATTTTTCACGTTGCTTTTTAATGAGTGTCCCGTTCGTCGTAATATTTACTTTAAAGCCGCGCTCATGTGCCGCATCTAATAGCTGATCAATGCGTGGATGCAGTAACGGTTCTCCCTTTACATGCAAGTAAATATATTTTGTATGTGGACGAATTTGATCTAAAATCTTTTCGAATTGTTCTACTTTAATAAGCCCTTTGGCACGTTGCGTAGGCGGGCAAAAACTACAAGCTAAATTACACACACTTGTAATTTCGATATAAACTTTCTTAAATGTTTTCAAAACTGATTCACCTTATCTTTTCTTTTAACTCTATCTATTCTAACACTTTACATCACTTTATAGCTTGCTGTTTGCATTTTCAATTGATAAAAGAAAAACCACACCCCGCAACTGAAACTGTGGTGTAGTGATATTAATCTGCTGTTTATATAAATGACAAGCAACATAGTGACCTGTCTCTTTCTTGATACTTCTTTCTCCATACTCTTCCCCTAGATATAACGCCTAACCTGTACAATTTCTTGATCAAGCTGATGCCCTTGCAGGTGAATAACTTCTACTTTGCCTCCCGCAATGGACGTATGTAACAGGCGATTTCCCCCTATATAAATCCCTACATGCCTTATTCGCCCTTCACCATTCGAGGCAAAAAACAATAAATCGCCTACTTGCCAAGCAGCCCTGTTCTCTAGGCTTACTTTTTTTCCACCTTTTGCTTGATCACTTGCATCTCTTGGAATTTGATAGCCACAAGCCTTCATGGCGTTATAAGTGAGTCCCGAACAATCATAACCGTACGAAGACATGCCCGCCCAAAAATAAGGAATATCTAAAAACTTTAGCATTTCATTCGCAAAGGCTTGTGCTGTTTTCTTTGGAAAGGCGGATTTGTTAGTCGTAAAATCAACCGTTGCTTTTAATACTTGTCCTTGTCCATGTGGAATCGCTACCGTATAGGAATCACTTTCTTCTGAAAGCACTGGTAAAACTGTATTAAATGACAAAACGAGTAATGGTAGCCCTTCTTGATCATAAAGTTGAGTGCGTGGCTCTTTCACTCTTATATAGCCCATTGCCTCTCGCTCCACTTTTTTTTGTAATTGGGCAATGGGTATCCATCCGGGATAACCTGTATTGACATCACGATATGGCTGTTCAACCGCTCTCACTTTCGCCCATTCACCATGAATGGTATCAACTTCAAGCCATTCTCCGTACAATACTTGTGTATGAAGACGATTTTCACGGCATAGTGCATCACGTTCTTTTTTCGTCATCTCCTCCATCCACTCTGGCATGGAAACCGGGGTGGAAATAGCATGTTTATCAATTTCCCGCACCATGTTTGGATGAGACCAAACAGATGCTACAGTTACTGCACATACATAGTGTTCAGCCATGCAACATTCCCCCCTTTATGCCCTGAATACCTAACCCACTACTCTCTAGGAACGTAATGACACGGCCATTGTATTGAATACCACCATCAATCGTTTCTTCGGCAAGCATTAATGGTGCATCAAAATCATAGCGCGTAATATTTCGCTGACTCGCGGCAAAATGGGCTGCGGCACATACCCCGATTTTTGTCTCAATCATGCTCCCTACCATACATTCCACCCCATACGCTTCTGCCATCTTATTCATTTGGTATGCTTTATAAATGCCCCCTGACTTCATGAGCTTTAAATTCACTAAGTCTGCGGCGCGCATTGCCAAAATACGCTTTAAATCATCTGGTGAAAAGACAGATTCATCTGCCATGATAGACGTATACGTATGATCAGTAACGTATTTTAATCCCTCTACATCGTGTTTACTAACCGGCTGCTCAATGAGTTCAATTGCTAGTCCCGTATCCTCCATTTGACGAATGGCTCTGACGGCTTCCTTTGCTTTCCATCCTTGATTCGCATCAAGGCGTAGTCTGATTTGATAACCTACACGCTCGCGGATCGCTTTGATGCGCGTGATATCCGTCTTGATATCTCCCATTCCTACTTTGATTTTGAGTACATTAAATCCATTGGAAACATAGCTTTCGGCATCATCTGCCATTTCACTTGGTTCATTCACACTAACGGTAAAATCTGTTTCTATCGTGTCTCGGTAACCGCCTAAATAACGAAATAAAGGCTGGTGGACGTGTTGTGCAAGTAAATCAAAAATTGCCATATCTAACGCAGCCTTAGCACTTGTATTACCAATAATCGTTTCATGGAGAACCGTAAATACTCGCTCTGAATACATTAAATCTTTTCCGATTAATACAGGCGCTAATATATGGTCAATAGTATGTTTAATACTACCAAGGGTTTCCCCTGTAATAACATGTGTCGGTGGTGCCTCCCCGTACCCCTTTTTCCCGGCCTCATCTGTTACAACGACATAAATCGATTGGGCTGTTGTCACAGTTCGGAGTGCCGTTTTAAATGGCTTGATTAAAGGTACAGCGACTTCAAACGTTTCAATCGATTGAATCTTCATCATCCCACTCCCTACTCGACACCTGGTGAGAGGCGTAACGTTTTACTATAAGTATCTAGCTCCCCTTCAACCCCTAAAGGAATCGCAAAATGTGGCTGACAATGGCCGATTTTAAAGCCTTTCATAACAGGGTATGGTCGGTCTTTAAAATAATCGTCCAGCACTTCCTCTAATGTCAATGAAGGCTTATCCCCCGTTGATAATGCATCTGCAAAATCACCAATGACTACGCCAGCTAATCTCTCTAGCTGATTTGCTTGACGCAGTTGATTTAACATACCGTCCACACGATATGGTTCCTCGCCAATATCTTCAATCAATAAAATTTTGCCACTTGTTTCGATTTCGAATGTTGTGCCGATACTTTGCACTAACAATGATAAATTGCCACCTACCACTTCTGCTTTCGTTGTACCTTGGCTAAGTACCGCTAGCTCGCTTATTTTTTCATCATATACAAGTGTTGTTGGTTCAAATAACTGCTCAAACATTTTAGCAGACAGTCCCGCAAAATCAGCGCTAGCCACATCGGATGTGAGCATTGGTCCATGGAACGTCACTAAGTTGGACAATTGACCAAAGGATGTATGCAAAAACGTAATGTCAGAGTATCCCCAAAATACTTTTGGATTATTTCGAATGAGCTCAAAGTCAATCTTGTCTGTTATTCTTGCTGCGCCGTAGCCACCCCGAGAGCAAATAATCCCGTTAATCTCTGTATCTATAAACATGTCATGAAGATCTGCTAAACGCTCTTCATCCTTCCCAGCTAAATACCCCCATCGATTACTCGCATGCTGCCCAAGCTTATAATTTAATCCGAGCTGTTCTAAAAAAAGAACAGCCTTTTCCATTTGCCCATCTCGAAATGGTCCAGATGGAGAAATAATGCCGATTGTGTCTCCCTTTTTTAATCTTTTTGGTTTTTGTCTCACCTGTCATCCCCCTTTTAATGAAAATTGCTACACGAATAAACTTTGGAAGCGTCACGAGTAGCTGGCATTAGAGCGGACAGTAACAGTCATTTAAATGGTAATATATGTTTAAACATTTATGTATTATGAGTTAATTATGTATATTTACAAGACGCTTTATTGATTCCAGTAACAAAGAACTTCGTAAGTAATTATTTTTTGTATTAGACTTTATTTCGTATTCATATAATTTAATTAATGTGTAAAGCAGGAAGGAGGATTTTTTGTTTACACAGTATAAATATTGGAAGCCTTATGTTAGCCCGTTTGATCCATGTAAGCCTATACGGATTAAAAGCTATGCTACACCTCCACAACTATATATTAATTTCCAGCCAGTCGGACTTGCACAATTTCACTCTCCATACGAAGCCTTAAGGCATGGGACACTTTGGCCTCAGCTCTTCAGCCCTTATCCAGCTCCCCAAAAAGGGGGGAAGAAAAATGGATAAGAAAATGCCCCCCGAATTTTATAAATTACTCGAAGAAATTCAAGCGATTGATTTTGTATTAGTCGAATTAAACCTCTACTTAGACACACACCCTCATGATTTCGAAACGATTAAACAATTTAATGAAACTGCCCAGAAAAGTATGGAATTAAAGGTTCACTTTGAACAACAATTTGGACCACTCATGAACTTTGGGAGAAGTTTCTCTAATTATCCTTGGAATTGGATTGATACACCGTGGCCATGGCAAGTGTAAATTTTATCATTGAGGGGGAAAAATGCCTTTGTGGTATTACGAAAAAAAGCTTCAATACCCTGTGAAAGTAAGTGAATGTAATCCAAGGTTAGCAAAGTATTTAGTGGAACAATACGGGGGAGCTGATGGGGAACTAGCAGCTGCCCTCAGGTATATGAATCAACGTTACACGATTCCTGATAAGGTTATTGGTCTTTTAACAGATATCGCAACGGAGGAATTTTCCCACTTAGAAATGATTGCGACCATGATTTATAAGCTGACGAAAGATGCAACGCCTGAACAATTAAAAGAAGCAGGTCTTGGTGATCATTATGTCGCACATGACTCCGCTCTTTTTTATAATAATGCCTCGGGTGTACCATTTACAGCTGCTTATATCCAGGCAAAAGGTGACCCAATTGCAGATTTATATGAGGATATTGCTGCTGAAGAAAAAGCACGTGCCACCTACCAATGGATCATCGATATGTCAGATGATGTAGATTTAAACGACAGCTTAAAATTCCTGCGAGAACGAGAAATCGTCCACTCCCTCCGATTTAGGGAAGCGGTCGAAATGTTAAAAGACGACCGCGATACGAAAAAGGTATTTTAGTGGTCATCATGCCATCTTCGAATTATTTCGAAGGTGGATTTTTTCATTTATTCATAAAACAGATGAATTTCCTATGAACTTTTCATTCAGTTGTATAGAGCCAAAAATTCAAAGTAATACTAGAGAGTATTGTAGCCAATGCAGTTCGAACTAAAGGAGGACTAAATGTGACAAGCCATGATAATACATTATCTATTTTAGCTTTAGGCGGAATCAATGAAATCGGTAAAAATATGTATGTTGTACAGTATGGAAATGACCTCGTCATTATTGATTGTGGGGCGAAATTTGCTGATTATCACATACTAGGTGTTGATTTAATTATTCCAGACGTTTTTTATTTACAAGAGCATCGGGAAAAAATTAAAGCATTAATTGTAACACATGGACACGAGGATCATATCGGTGGTATTCCTTACTTTTTAAAGAAAATGAATATCCCTATTTATGCTACACGTTTTACGCTCGGATTAATTGAACTAAAATTAAAAGAGCATAAAATTTTACGGGAATCAACACTCCATGAAATTAACGCAGATACCCATTTAACGTTTGGGGAGATGGATGTAAGCTTCTTTAAAGTCAGTCATAGCATTCCTGATTGTTTAGGCATTGTGTTTCATACACCCGAAGGAAAGGTCATTCATACAGGTGATTTTAAATTCGATTTAACACCTGTAAACGAGCAATATTCGGACATTCATAAAATGGCTAAAATCGGTGAAGAAGGTGTACTGGCTTTAATATCTGAAAGTACAAATGCTGAGCGTCCTGGATTGACCCCATCTGAACAGCTTGTTGGTGGTCATCTTGAAGAAGCTTTTCTAAAAGCACAAGGAAAAGGCAAAATTTTCGTTTCAACATTTGCCTCCAACGTCAATCGGGTACAACAAGTGGTCGATGCCTGCTTGAAAACGAATCGTAAGCTCGCACTGCTTGGTCGAAGTATGGTCAATGTCGTACATGTGGCGAGAGAGCGAGGCTATTTAGATGTCCCTGATTGGATGATGGTCGATGCACGTGATATTCATCAACTCCCTTCGGAACGAATCGCTATTTTATGTACGGGGAGCCAAGGGGAACCGCTTGCCGCACTTGCTCGACTTTCAACCGGTAGCAACCGAGATGTCAAAATTCACCCTGGTGATACAGTCATTTTAGCTGCTTCCCCAATACCAGGAAACGAAAAAGATGTCTCACGTATCGTGGATAATTTATTCCAATTAGGCGCCCATGTCATTTACGGTTCTTCAAGTATTACCGGTATGCACGTTTCTGGACACGGTTATCAAGAGGATTTAAAGCTCATGTTAACACTGATAAAGCCAAAATATTTCATCCCGATTCACGGGGAATATAGAATGCTTCATCAACACCGTTTATTAGCTGAATCAGTCGGCGTAGAAAAAGGGAATACATTCATTATTAACAATGGCGATATTGTCGATATTCAAAACGGGGTAGCACGGCAAACGCGTAAAACGGTAGCTGGTGATACGTATGTGGACGGTTACGGCATCGGCGAAGTAGGACAAGTTGTACTTCGTGACCGGAAGCAACTCTCTGAAGATGGAATGCTCGTCATTGTTATAACGATTAGTAAGCTAGACGGCTCCCTCATTTCTGAGCCAGATACGATTTCTCGTGGATTTGTTTATGCAAAGGATGCAGAGGATTTGATTAACAATATCAATATGCTCGTCAAAGAAAGCATTGACCGTTTTAAGGAAGCCAATCCTTTTGCGATGAAGCAAGCGGTGAAAAAAGCAGTTGGTCAATATGTATTTACCCATACAAAGCGAAAGCCAATGCTTCTACCGCTTGTCATTGAAATTTAAAACACAGGGGGATGTTCTCCTCCTGTGTTTTATTTAATCTGCACGGTTGTGTTCTTCTTTTTCCCATCGTTCAATTTCTTCTCGAACGATAGGGGCGACTTCTTTTCCTAGTAGCTCAATGGATCTCATCACATCTGCATGCGGCATGGAGCCAACTGGACAGTGGAGCATAAAACGTGTAATGCCTACCTGTTTACGAAGGAAAATGATTTTTTCTGCTACGGTTTGGACATCTCCAACATACAAAGCTCCCTCTAGGCTACATGCATCATCAAATGTTTCACGTGTATAAGGACCCCAACCACGTTCTCTCCCTAAAGCATTCATCACAGCTTGTGTTGGCGGGAAAAATTTTTCGACAGCCATGTCCGTACTATCTGCGATAAACCCATGTGAATGCGTAGCAACCGTTAGCTTGCAAATATCATGCCCCGCTTTTTGAGCCGCTTTATAATACAGTTTAACAAGCGATGCAAATCGTAATGGATTGCCACCAATAATGGCTAAAGCAAGCGGTAAGCCAAGAGTGCCTGCACGTACAACAGACTGCGGCGTACCACCACTTGCAATCCAAATCGGTAAAGAATCCTGGACTGGACGTGGATACACCCCTCGGTTATGAATGGCAGGACGATGCTTTCCACTCCACTGAACGATTTCAGATTCTCTTATTTTTAATAGCAGATCTAATTTTTCATCAAATAATGCATCATAATCTTTTAAATCATAGCCAAACAACGGGAACGATTCGATAAAAGAGCCTCGCCCTGCCATAATTTCCGCACGTCCATTTGACAGTGCATCAACCGTTGAAAACTCTTGAAATACTCTTACTGGATCATCAGAAGAGAGTACGGTCACCGCGCTTGTTAGCCTAATTCGTTTTGTCAGCGGGGCAGCAGCGGCGAGTAATACAGCTGGCGTGGAACAGGCATAATCTTTTCGGTGATGCTCACCCACACCGTACACATCTAATCCTACTTCATCTGCCAGTACAATTTCTTCTAGTACCTCTCGAATGCGTTCAGCATGGCTAATCGTTTTTCCTGTACTTACATCTGGTGTCGTTTCAACAAATGTCGTTAACCCAATCTCCATTCTACTTCCCTCCTACATTTACCTATTGCTTTACTACTATCATAACGAGTTCAGCTACATTTGTCCTTTTTATGATATTTCTTTAACAGCTCATAAAACGTTCTATGTTGCGCACATTACACTTTAGGAGGTGAAAAGCGATGAGTAAAAATAATAAGAGAACAATGAATACACGTACACACAATCCATATGGTCTATATAAAAGCACAGACTTAGATGACACGAATAGCAATAACAATAATCCTAACGACAATTTAAACGAGGAATTCGCTGCTGAATTTGATGCGAAAGCAAAAAATAAAAACAATAAGACCAACCACGATAAAAACCAGCAGTCTAATAAAAATGAAAATAAATAGCTACACAAATATGAAAAGCGACACAAAAGATAAACTCATTCTGTGCCGCTTTCCCCCTCTTTTTTCATTATTTCACCTTGAACGTGTTAGCTAAACCTAGTAACCCTTCTGATAATTTCTCTGATGATCTTTCGATTTCTTTCATTGCATTCAATTGTTCTGCTGAAGAATTGACTATAGAACCTTCCATATTTTGCGATTGATTCGTAGTGAATGTTGAGATTACCTAGTTTAATTATACAGTTCACTAGAATGTTTTTACAATTTCAGGAATAATGTTATAAAAAAAGCGATACAGCCTATGCCGCATCGCTTTATACACTATCCTCTATATTTCATTGTCAAACCTTTTAAGAAACAACGTGCGAAGCGATCGCCACATTCCTTGTAGTTTTTATGACCCGTGTTGCGTAAAATGGCACCGATTTCTCCTTTGGATACCGTTACCCCACCTTCATACAACAAATCTAGTACATCTTCACTCGTTAGCTGTAAGGCAATTTTCACTTTCTTTAACAACATGTTGTTAGCACTTTCCTTGCCTGTGACGGGCATCGGTCCTGCTACATTTCCGTCTTTATCTTTTTGCGGTCCACGCTTAAATGTAATAAAGCCATTTAAAAACGCCTCGAGCATTTTATTATTTACTTTGACGAAGTTTTCGGGTGCTTCCTCGTCTTCTCTTACTTTGATGAGCATATTGAGCACCTCTTCTTTTGTAAAATGCATGCCCCCAAGCTTAAACATCTCTACTATGTCGATATTTTTAATATCCAGTGCATAGCGTAAGCGAATTAATATATCATTATTTGTCATATAAAAACCTCCTATATATTGTGCTATTTCAAGATCAAACCTAACACTCATTCATCATATTTAAATAATTGATCGTCATTCTGTTAAACAGTATTTTATTCTAAGTGAAAATACAGCAATTCACAAGCATTGATATTTATAGGTCCTACATAAAAGTAAGTAAATACCAATTTTCAACAAAAAAACGGCGAGACCTATCCGTTTATAGTCTCTCGCCATTTTCATTATATTATTTACTTTCTACATCATCTAATGCTTTATTTTTTTCAACTCTGTGCATTTCTAGTACATGTTCAGTAGGAGGAACAAGTAAGCTAACTACAACGATTGTCATCCCTGAAATCACAACGCCTGAGAAAACAGGGACTAACCATAGTTCATGCAGTAATCCGATAAACCCTTCTGATTGTATAGGGAGCGCAGGAACCGATGTCAATGAAGTGACTATGTAATAAATGAGCCCTACGGATATACTGGCCCAAACAGCAGGTGTACTCACTCGCCTCCAAAATGGTCCTAATACAATCGGCCAAAAAATCGTTACGAAAATGATATCCCATGCTAAATAAGCTAAGTCGATTACTCTTTGGAAGCTAACTGCTAATACTAAGCCTAACAAAGCACTTGAAAGAATTACGAGTCTCGAAAAACGTAATAACGTTTTAGGTTGCGGGTTTGGGTTAATAAAATCTAAATAAATATTTTTCGTTACAATGCCTGAAGTAGCAACATAACATGCCGCAACTGTTGACATCCCCATTGCTGCCATTGCCGTTAAGAAAATAGCAGCTATCAGTGGTGGAAAGTAACCCTGTGCAAAAGCTAGCATCAATGTTTCTGGATTATCGCTATTTGGATAAATCGTTCTGAACGCCTCGCCTAGCATCCCAGGAATCCAACTAATTGCAATAATGACAGCACCAGCAATCATCATACTACGCTGTGCTACCTTTGGACTTTTTGCTGCGGCAACCCGTTGTCCCAAGTCCACTGCTGGAATATCGCCAAGGGCTAGCACAAGGTATAACGACCAAAATTCTACTCCCGCCTTATTGAATAATTCACTAATATTCCACCATTCTGGATTAAATGTAATATCAGGATAGTAAAATAAAACAAAAATAGTAATACCTAAAATACCAGCAATCGCAAGTGCACCTTGTACAATCTCGGTATAGGCTACTGCCCATAGTCCACCGATTACTGAATATAATACGGTTAATGAGACAAATAATAACGCGGCCGGAAGAAAGTCGATTTGTAGCAATTGCTGAATAATATACGTTCCGCCAACTGTTAATGCGGCTGCATTGAAAACACCGAATGCAATAGCCATTACAATCCCTGTGTAAGCACCTAATTTTTTGCTACCGTATCTCAGTCCATAGTAATCTGCTAACGTCCAACCTTTTAATCTTCTAAGTGGCTTCGTCCAAATGAGTCCACCTAAAATCATACATGTACCCAGTCCACCCATTGTGGCCGACCCTTCAAAACCGCCACTTGTATAACCTGATCCAACAGCCGCAAAAAAGAATGGTGCCGCTAATAGTGCGGCAATTAAGCTTCCTGTTACAACAGATAGTGGCATACTCCAGCCTGCAACAATTAAGTCTTCTGCTGTTTGTACACGCTTGTAGCCTTTATAACCTACATAATAAATAAAAATTAGATATAGGCTGAATACGATGATATTTAACATTTGAATACTCCTTATCCATTCATAACGACTCCACCATTAGGGGTTAAAATTTGCCCCGTATAGAAATTAGCATGTTCTGAAGCTAAAAATAACACACTTTTTGCTATTTCTTCCGGGTGCGCTAGCCGTTTCAAAGGATATTTAGCGGACTCTTCTTCAATATAATTTTCGCCAAATTCTTTCAAAATATCTGTGTATGTTCCACTAGGAGCTACTGCATTTACTAAAATATGAGGGGCTAACTCTCTTGCTAAAGCTTTTGTAAATGCATTAATACCACCTTTTGCAGCTGAATAATGTGTAAATTCTTCACATCCTAAGCTACCAAGATCAGAGGAAATATTAATAATTTTCCCACTGCCTTTTTGCTTCATTCTTTTCGCTGCTTCTCTACTATTATAGAAACAACCATATAGATGTACTTTAATCATCCGATCCCACTGTTCATCTGTTAAATCTATGATATTAGAAGACTGTGCAAATCCAGCATTGTTTACTAATATATCAATCATGCCGAAGTCATTATCCATATAACAAAACATTTCTTGAACTTGCTGAGAATCTGACACATCGGCATGAAATTTCAACGCATATCCCCCAAACTTCTCTGCTTGCACACGCACCTGTTCTGCTTCTTTCTCGTCTCCAATGTAATTTATTAAAATATTGGCCCCTTGCTCTGCAAACGCTAATGCAATTGCCTTGCCTATTCCTTTACTGGACCCTGTAATCAATACATTTTTCCCTTTAAAATCAAATTCCATTAACAATCATTCTCCAATTTAAATTTAGCTACAAGTGATTGTAATTCCTCTGCCGTTTCGCCTAGTGAGGCAGAAGCCTGTGTGACTTCCTGCATCGTCACTAATTGTTTCTGTGTAGCTTCTGACACATTCGTTGAGAATGCTGCCGATTTTTGTGCAGAGTGTGTAATATGATTGACCGATGCTGTCACTTCTTCTGAAGACGCTGATATTTGTTGAGAGGCTGCAGAAATCTCCCTGATTTGGCTTGCTACTTCTTCTGAAGCAGTTAAGATCCCCTTAAAGATTTCACCTACTTCATTTGTATATTCCATTCCCGCTTTTACATCTTCTTTTCCTTTTTCCATCACTACAAGAGAAGCGTTTGAATCGGATTGAATTGTACTAATTAAATTATATATTTCCGTTGCTGATTGAGAGGATTGTTCTGCTAATCTTCTTACCTCATCTGCTACAACGGCAAATCCTTTACCATGTTCCCCAGCTCGTGCAGCTTCAATCGCTGCATTGAGTGCAAGTAAATTCGTTTGATCTGCAATTTCCGTAATAATGTTTACAATATCACCAATTTTATTTGTATTTACATGCAAACCATTGATAGTTTTCCCAATTTGCTCAACTGATTCATTAATTAACTGCATTTGGGAAACAACTTGTTGAACAACATGATTCCCATGTCTTGAAGCTTGGGAAGAAGAACTAGATGACTCAGCTGCACTATTTGCCGAATCCGCAATTTGCTGTATACCCATCGTTGTTTCTTCCATAGCAGTAGCTGTTTCTTCTGTTGTGATTAAAGATGCTTCAGCATTTTGCGTAATTTGTTCCATGTCCTTCGCAATATGTGTAGAGCTATCATATACACCTGCCGCATTCACATTCAATTGGTTTGCTGCAGTAGAAATATGGTTCGATGCATTTCTAATATTTAATATGAGATGCTGTAAATTCGAAACCATTGTTTGAATAGATTGAGATAAGTGACCAATTTCATCATTCGTAATGTCCAAATCTACATCTTTCAATTCTCCATTGGCTACTTGATTTGCAACCTCTACTACTTTTCCAAGTGGTTTAAACAGTCGTACAATGAGTATGTAAAGTAAGACTAATAAAATAGCCAAGCCAATTACTGTAATCGTAATTTGTTTAATAATACTTGATTTGATAATGGCATTAATATATTCTGCTGAATAATCAATTCCAATTAACGCAATAATTTCCCCTCTACCATCTTTAATTGGGGCAAATACTGTTCGCCATGTACCGAAAGGGTCTTCAAAAATTGCTGTCACTTCTGCTTGATTACTATCAAGTGCCAGTTTCGCTGTTTCAATATGCTCAGGTGCTAAATCAGCAAAAGCTTCTCCTGCTTCGTATACTTCATTTAAATTAGAAGTATAACCGATTGGAATAATGTTGTTATCTTCTATTTTCCAAAGATAACTCCAACTCATAACCCCTTGTTCATTTTGAATAGTATCTAACTGTCTTTGTACTTTTTGGAAAGTCTCATTATCCTCGCCTTTTACAGATAACAAAGATTCGATTTCTTCCTGATCAAGGTTCATTGCTGTTAAGATACCTACACTTTTCAGTTCTTGCTCAAGGTCTGCATCCATGCGATTATTTAGTTCATTAATACTTTGAATAGTAATCACAGCAGTAAGTACTAAAACAATACTAGAGACAATCAATAACAATCTGTTCTTTAATGACATACTCTTTATAAATTTCAACATTTTTACCTCCCTGCTTTTTTGTTCATTATACTTTTGTAATAAGCGGCCGCCTTTAATATAATGATAATATTTTGTAAAAAAACTGCACATACAACATTTCCTTCAACTAGCTGCCATTACGTTTGCCTAAAAATGAAATAGAGACAAATAAAAAAGCCTATTTAAACAATAGGCTCAGATTGTCGACAAAAGGCCTTCAGAATGGTCTCATTCTGAAGGCCTTTTGTATTTTTAATATTTTTAGGGGTATTTTATAGTCTTATTTTAAGTAAAAGTACTCTTCGAGTATTCTAAT
>NZ_JBDQZI010000018.1:0-80985 GCF_042920265.1 Lysinibacillus sp. KU-BSD001
TTAGAATACTCGAAGAGTACTTTTACTTAAAATAAGACTATAAAATACCCCTAAAAATATTAAAAATACAAAAGGCCTTCAGAATGAGACCATTCTGAAGGCCTTTTGTCGACAATCTGAATCCAGCTAGCTATGCTAGCTGGATTTTTTATGGTGCGAGCGTAGTGCCAGCTTGGTACCTGGTACGTACCACCGTAGTACCTGGTACCATAATAAAAGAGGTGCCCTATCCTCGACAGATAGGACACCTCTTTTCACAAAGGGGATGGGAGAAATGTTCACGTTCAAACAAAGGGGTGTATGTTTGTTATGTGATTTATTTCACGTCTATTACTTTATCACACAATAATAATATCCGCAATAACTGCGCAATAGTTTCACAAATTCGTCAAATAGAAAGCGTTTGCATATTCAAGTAATACCAACACTTTTCAATAATCTACTCTGAAGTATCACAATAGTTTGTGAATGAACAAACTATTATTCAAGAAAAATATCACTATACTTAGAAAAATATTCTACAAAGCAGCAAAAAACCACCAGAACGAGTTCTAGTGGTCCTTCACTTTATTTATTTAAAAGTAACTTTTCAAGCTCAGTTAATTTTTCTTCAAATACTTTACAAGCTTCGGCAATTGGTGCCGGACTTTCCATATCTACCCCTGCCGCTTTTAACACGTCAATTGGGAAGTCTGAGCAACCTGCTTTTAAGAAGTTGTTAATGTAGCGCTCAACAGCAGGCTTTCCTTCTTCAAGAATGTTCTTGCTAAGTGCTGTTGCGGCACTTTGCCCTGTTGCATATTGATACACATAATAATTGTAATAGAAGTGAGGAATACGCGCCCATTCTAAGCCGATTTCCTCATCGACTGTCATCGCTTCACCAAAATATTTCACATTTAAATCGTAATACACTTCCGTTAGCTTATCAGCTGTTAAAGCTTCACCCTTTGCATCCATTTCATGAATTAGATGCTCAAATTCAGCAAACATCGTTTGACGGAATACGGTACCGCGGAAGCTATCTAACCAATGATTTAATAAGTAAATCTTTTGCTGTGGATCATCGATTGTTTTTAATAAATAATCGAATAATAATTCTTCATTACATGTAGAAGCCACTTCTGCTACAAAAATAGAATAGCTTGCATATGGATACGGCTGATTTTTACGTGTATAGTAGCTGTGCATACTATGACCGAATTCATGTGCTAATGTAAATAAATTATTTACGTTGTTTTGCCAGTTCATTAATACGTAAGGGTTTGTACCATATGTGCCAGAAGAATAGGCCCCACTACGCTTCCCTTTGTTTTCCATCACATCAACCCAGCGACTATCCAGTCCTTGTTGTACAATCGTTTGATATTCTTCACCTAGTGGTGCAAAACTTTCAACCATTAGTTTCTTTGCTTTTTCGTACGGCATGTCCATTTTTACTTCTTTTACAAGCGGCGTAAATAAGTCATACATATGTAACTCATCTACCCCTAACACTTCTTTACGGAGTGCTACGTAACGATGTAGTAATGGTAAATACTCATGGATTGTGGCAATCAATTGGTCGTACACTTTTTCAGGAATAAAGTTATTACTCATCGCTGCATGACGAGCTGAATCATATTTACGAATACGCGCTCTTACATTATGCGCTTTCACATTCCCTGCAAGCGTCGACGCAAATGTATTACGAAACTTCCCATATGTTTCGTATACAGCTTTAAATGCATCTTCACGTACTTGGCGATTTGTACTTTCTAAAAATGAAATATACGAACCATGCGTAATACGTACTTCTTCTCCATCTTCATTTTTAATTTTTGGGAATTCTAAATCAGCATTGTTCAGTTTGCTAAATGTATCGCCAGAAGCTCCTGTCACTTCTGACATTTGCGCTAGTAATTGCTCCTCTGTCGCCGATAAAATATGTGGTCGACCTAAGTTAAGCTCTTTTAACGATTGTGCATATAGCTGCAGCGGTTTATAGCTTTCTACATATCGATTGATGGTTTCTTCATCCAATGATAAAATCTCAGGTGTTAAAAATGACCATGCCGCACTTAATTTTGCCCCTAATGAGCTAACGCGGCTATCCATTGCTTGATATTGGCTATTTGTCGTATCTTGGTCATGCTTTAGATGGCTGTATACATATAGCTTACTAAAGCGTTCATACATTTGATCGCCAAACTGCAATGCCTTATATAAGCTTTCCGCATCTGCTGTCGCTTTTCCTTGATACTTTTTTGCCTGCTCTTCCAGCGCTTCAATTTCTTTGAACTGTGCTTCCCATTCTGCATCTGACGCAAAAATAGGCGTTAAATCCCATGTTAACTCTTCTGGTACTTGCTCGCGCAATAAAACGTCTTTTGCCATCTCATTTTCCCTCCACATATTCCGATTTTCGAAATTCTCACCTTATTTTCTCAATATTTTCAGCATATTGCAATTAATTGGCTATACAGTACACGCATTAATTGTTCCGTTGTACACGTTGCGCTAATATCGTTAATCGACAAAGCACGTAATATTTTCACATAATCATCTACAGCTAAAAAAGACTGCTGAGTGGTTGGTAATTTAGCCCATGATAAAAAATAATGCTTTGTACTGTCGTTTACGCTCCCTATCGTTAAATTATTACAGCTCATAAAGTAAAAGAATAACATTTGCCATTCAGCTGAAAATAAAGAAATCCCTCTAGCGTGCCGAACGGGTACGCCAATAAAAGGTGGTAGTCCAACGCGCTGCAACCTGCATTCGTATACCGCACGTAAAAATAAATCATTTACACCGGCCTGACTGTAAAAAAGTCGACCATGTAAAAATTGCTTTCGGTACCTAGTATACTCTTCAAATAACGATAAAAACCCTTTTTCAGTTAGCAATTTTGGCTCATAAAACGGAAATACTTGTGAGGTTAGTGGCAATGTTAATACTTGAGATAAAAATAAATTTCCTTGTAAGTAAAGAAGGTCACTGAAGTAAAAAAACTGTTGGGACTGTGGATCATAGGTGATGACATAGTTATCAGTTATAAATTGTTGATAAAACAAATTGAATGACGCTTTGAGTATACGACCTACTTGTAACATTGGAAAAGCAGGTGTTTTTAATAACCATATGGGCACAATAGCATTCTTTTTATACCCCTCTGTGCGTTGGTGAAGTAAATGTTCTGGGATACGGCTACACTGAAATTCCAGTGCATATCGCTTTTTTCTTGTAATGAGTAAATCAGGTCTTTGTTGTAAATGCGGCAAATAACTTTCTAATTGAACATCATATCCGAGTTGCTGAAAATGCATAAATAATTGCTGTTTACCGAGCAAATGCAGCTCGGATTCCCCTTCGGCAAACAGTGATTCACAGGTACGATTTGCGGTGTGTGCAAAATGCGGAATTTTAATTGCACCCGCTTTTAAAATAAGACGTTCTTTACAATGTGGACAGTATAACGGTTTTTGACGCAATTGTTGTAAGGCTGCTTCCGTTAAGCTTTTCGTCAATATCAAGTAGTCTCCTTGATTGTCTATGGCGACAAGCATAACTTAAACCTCCTTTCCCACATTGTAAGAAATAAAAACACGATATTCAATCAAAATATACAAAAACAACCAAAATAAAAATTTGGGTAGAATATAAAAAAATCCGCGCCTTTTATCAGCACGGATTATAAATTTATGCGAAATATTCAATTACTGTTTCAAAGCAGTTTTGCTCCATAATCACATCGCCATACTCTTCTAAACGATAACTTGTTAATCGTGATGGTCTCAAGTATTCTTTAATAAGCGCTAACATATTTTTGCGTTCACGTTGTTCAGGTAAGTTCGTGAAATCAACATGTAAATAATAGCGCCCTTCAAATTGGTAAAGTGAAGATGTTAATCCAAACGACACGATACGCTTTGCTAGTGGTACAAGTTCATCTATATCTTTAAACGTAAATCTTGCATTCGTAATCGTCATATCTTCATCTGAATCATTTTCAAATGATTCAAAAATGACATTTTCCATTTCACGCAATTGTTCAGCTACTTCACGGTTTTCCTCAAAGTCATCCATAAGGGCATTCGCCTCTTGATCAGAATGTAAATTCGCCCGTGTTACAATTACTTCAAGCCCTTGCTCAGATGCATTAATATGAATCCAAATTGGCCCATCTAAGTCAAAGTAGTCATCTGTATTTACTTCACCAATTACATCCCAAAATAACTCCTCGCCTTTTGAGCGATTATACCAAATTTCCTCGCGACTATAGCCACGGTCTTCAATATCACTATACGTAATAAATAACTTTAGTGTATTTTCATTAATGCGTTCAATGTCCATAAGACTTCAACTCCCTTCACAGTCATTCCGTTGAAATACATGTAAACCGCTGTTACTTACTATTTGGTTAAATCACCAAAAATCATACATGCTTCTTCCAACATATGAACACTCCAAACGTTCTATAAAGTATCGAGAAGCGGCTCGAACTCTATAACTCTATTGTATGATGTTGGCACATAAAATGAAAAGGAAAAAACACTATCCAAACCAAATAATTTGAATATTGAAATTGTATTGTACTGTATCTATGAAATCAAGGCTAATTTTATGATTTTAATAAAAACTCACAATGAGCAAATTCTGAAACAAATATTACCATTTAAGTAACCGTTGCTTTCCGCTTCGGCACTCGCTTTCCACGGGCGAGATCAAGCCTCCTCGTCGCTCATCCTTCGCTCCTGCGGGGTCTTGATTGTCTCGCTTTTCCCGTAGGAGTCTCGTGCCTCCGCTACAAGCAACTAGTGTTCAATACAATAATTGGTTGCTAAAAATAAAGAAAGATGCTCATTCATTACGGTAGAGGCTAGGCAATTATACTTGCAAATAAAGAAAATGATTTCTTTTAGAGAAGATAAATGTTTGTCTAGCATATCGAGAAGTATTTACTTTTGCCGTAGCGCGCCATCGCCACAGGAGCCAAGATTTTCTTTGCGACGAAAGCGTAGCGTCAGGAGCAGGAACAGGAGATCCAAACAGGCCCCGCCTGTTTTAGCTCCTGTGTAGGCTGTGGCAAAGCGCGGAGGCTATGATATATCTTTCACTATTTAAAAGGTATTTTTAGGATGCAATTTTGCCCATTACGAGTAAAAAGAAAAAAGATGCTACACATTATGAAATTGTTGCAACATCTTCACTATTTTATTTAGTTCACCATGCGCTGCGCTTCTTGTAATTGATACGCACGTACTTTACGTGGTAAAAAGCGACGGATTTCATCTTCATTGTACCCTACTTGCAAACGCTTTTCATCTAAAATAATCGGACGGCGTAATAGTCCTGGGTGCTCTTGGATCAACTCATATAAATGTTGTAAAGTTAATGTTTCTACATCTACATTTAACTTTTGAAAAACCTTTGAACGAGTTGAAATAATTTCTTCTGTCCCATCTTCTGTCATGCGTAAAATTTTCTTAATTTCACTAATCGTTAACGGCTCGGAAAAAATGTTACGCTCTGTATAAGGAATATCATGCTCTTCAAGCCACGCTTTTGCTTTTCGGCATGAGGTACAACTAGGAGATGTAAATAATGTCACTAACATTCGTCCACTTCCCTCCATCTTAAATTCAATCTATAACAACTTCTTACTTTAGAATTAGTTTAATGTAAAACCTTGTCTACATTATACAACAATATTTATCATTTGGATATAGCTTCCCATCAAAAAGCGACACTTTTATCAACCCATTAATTCTCGAAATTACTCATTTATGCTATAATTAATTATCTTTTTTCCTACACCTTCTAGTTCAAAAGCATTTATTTTGAAAAAACAACAAACACTCCATTCTCAACGGTTAAATATTAACTGAGAATTCATCTATTCATTTCATTTCATTTGACGAATAAATAGTAAAAATGGTTGCGCTTTTCTCGTATAGTATGTCCTTTCTTTTCTTGGTATATGCTAAAAAAATTTGATTTTTTGCAGTACAATATAATATAATTTCAAGAATGAATTAGAAAATAAAAAACGATGACGAAGAGTAGTACATTTGATGTTACGCTAAAGAGAGTCTGCGGTCGGTGTGAGCAGATGCGGATGCAAATGGAATGGACTTCCGAGTTAGCTTGGTGAACTTTAAGTATCCTGGCTCGTCTCCTTCACGTTACGAAGCAGAGTGGCTCAAAACTAGAGCAAGCTGGGTGGTACCGCGGATTCAAACATCATTCGTCCCTGAGAATTTCTCAATGGGCGCATGATGTTTTTTTAGTTTTCAAAGATTTAAAGGAGGATTTTTTTATGACAACTATTTTCTCTGGTGTACAGCCAACAGGAACTATTACATTAGGCAATTACATTGGTGCAATTAAGCAATTTCCCGCTTTACAAGACGAGGGCCAAGCCATTTATTGCATCGTAGACCAACACGCCATTACGGTACCACAAGATCGTTTAGAGCTACGTAAAAATATTCGTAGTTTAGCCGCGATGTATATTGCCGTTGGGATTGATCCGAAAAAATCAATTTTATTTATTCAATCTGAAGTACCAGCACATGCGCAAGCTGGTTGGATTTTACAGTGCGTGGCATCAATCGGTGAATTAGAACGTATGACACAATTTAAAGATAAGTCACATGGCAAAGAATCTGTATCAGCAGCTCTTTTAACATATCCACCGTTAATGGCGGCAGATATTCTTTTATACAATACAAATATTGTACCGGTTGGAGATGACCAAAAGCAGCATATCGAGCTTACACGCGATCTTGCTGAACGTTTTAACAAGCGCTACAACGATGTTTTAACGATCCCAGACATCCAATTACCAAAAGAAGGCGCACGCATTAAGTCCTTACAAGAACCAACAAAAAAAATGAGCAAGTCTGACACAAATACAAAAGCAACAATCCGTCTTCTTGACACACCAAAAGAAATCGAGAAGAAAATTAAGTCTGCGGTTACAGACTCTGACGGCATTGTCAAATACGATATTGAAAACAAACCAGGTGTATCGAATTTGTTAACAATTGAATCTGCTTTATCAGGTGTATCGATTGCGGATTTAGAAAAGAAATACGAAGGTAAAGGGTACGGTGATTTTAAAGCGGGTGTTGCTGCTGCTGTCATTGAGCACTTAACACCGATTCAAGAGCGTTATTACGCACTCATCGACTCACCTGAGCTAGATGCTATTTTAGATGAAGGTGCCGCTAAAGCAAATGCCATCGCCCATAAAACACTAAAAAAGATGGAAAATGCAATGGGGCTTGGCCGTAAACGAAAATAATTCCTTTAGGAAGAACGCGATATACCGAGATCGTAAATGACTGCAAACATCACAATAAGCGAACCAAGTGCAATATATAACTCCACTGTTTGCAGTAAAAATTTTATCACGGCATGCCATGAATAACCGAGCGTCCGGTAATTTAAATACAAAATACATTGTGTAATAGACGCTACACACAAACCGTAACTTAATAAAAAAAGGACAAAGCGAAACAACTAAAC
Source organism: Lysinibacillus sp. KU-BSD001 (assembly GCF_042920265.1). NCBI lineage: Bacteria > Bacillati > Bacillota > Bacilli > Caryophanales > Bacillaceae > Lysinibacillus > Lysinibacillus sp. KU-BSD001. Next base: position 7,516 of record NZ_JBDQZI010000018.1, read on the forward strand.
ATCCTTTCTATCAAAAAAGTCATCTCTTTCTTAGAGGTGGCTTTTTCTTCAATGAAAAAACCAGTGATGTAAAGATACACCACTGGTACTAATTTATTCATATTTTTTGAATAAAAGACTTGCGTTATGTCCACCAAATCCTAATGAATTGCTCATCGCATACTCGATGTTTACTTGACGCGCCTCATTCGGTACGTAATCTAAGTCACACTCTGGATCTTGCTCTTGTAGATTAATTGTCGGTGGTAAAATGCCTTCTTTTAACGCTAATACTGTAAAGATGGCTTCGATACCACCAGCGGCTCCAAGTAAATGTCCTGTCATTGACTTTGTTGAGCTCATCGCTAATTTATAAGCATGCTCACCAAACACCGATTTTACCGCTAATGTTTCAAATAAATCATTGTACGGTGTACTTGTACCGTGTGCATTAATATAATCCACTTGCTCTGGATTTATCCCAGCAGTCGATAAGGCCATATGCATTGCACGCGCCGCACCTTCACCTTCTGGTGCTGGTGCTGTAATATGGTGTGCATCTCCTGTCGCACCGTAACCAAGTACTTCCGCATAAATTTTTGCTCCACGTGCTTTTGCATGCTCTAATTCTTCTAAAACAAGCATACCCGAACCTTCACCGATCACAAAGCCGTCACGGTTTTTATCGAATGGACGTGATGCTGTTGCTGGGTCTGCATTCGTTGTTAACGCCGTATTCGCTGTAAAGCCGGCAATGGCCATATTCACGATTGGCGCCTCTGCTCCACCTGTAAACATAACATCTGCATCACCGCGCTCAATTACTTTAAACGCATCCCCAATCGAGTTTGTCCCTGATGCACAAGCTGTTACCGAACATGAGTTAGGTCCTTTTGCCCCAAGATAAATCGATACTTGCCCTGAAGCCATATCTGGAATCATCATCGGAATGAAGAACGGGCTGACACGTCTTGCTCCACGTTCTTGGAATGTTAAAAACTGCTGTTCATACGTTTCCATTCCGCCAATACCAGATCCAATCCATACACCAACACGTGCAGCATTCGATTCGTTAATTTCTAATGCTGAATCTTTATGTGCCATGAGTGATGCTGCAATGGCATACTGTGTAAAGCGATCCATTTTTCGCGCTTCTTTACGTTCTACAAACTGCTCAATATCAAAATCGTTTACTTGCGCAGCCACTTTAGCTGAGAATTTTTCTGCATCAACGCGTGTTAGTGGACCAACACCTGATTTTCCTGCTTTTGCTGCAGCCCATGTATCTTCAACTGTATTGCCAAGTGGCGTGACAGCTCCAATTCCTGTTACTACTACTCTACGCTTTGTCATACATAATCCCCCTCTTATTTACCCCATCGAATTGTGACAGCGCCCCATGTTAAGCCACCGCCAAAACCGACAAGGACAACTATATCATCATCTTTTATTTTACCTTGTTCAAGCTCTTCTACTAATGATAACCCGATCGAAGCTGCTGATGTGTTCCCGTACTTATGCACCGTTTTTGACATTTTCTCTTCAGGTAAATTCAGTCGTTCACGAGCTGCTTCCATAATACGAATATTCGCTTGGTGTGGTATTAAGAAATCGCAATCTTCTTTCTGTAAACCAGCCTTTTCCAATACTTGAACAGCCGATTCGCCCATTTGGCGTACTGCAAATTTAAACACTTCACGCCCATTCATGCCAATATGATTTTCTTCATTTATATATAAATGCTTGCCACCTGAACCGTCTGCACCTAATTCAGATGCCAGAATACCGCGTCCTTCCGATACTTTTGATAGAACAGCAGCACACGCTCCATCCCCAAATAAAATAGCAGTATTACGGTCATTCCAGTCCGTTACTTTCGATAGCTTTTCAACACCTACTACTAATATATATTCATAACTGTTATTTTCAAGGAATTGCTGTGCTGTTACAAGCCCATAAATAAACCCTGAACATGCCGCTGCAATATCCATCGCTGCGCATTGTATTCCGAAATGCTCTGTTAATTGACATGCCACACTTGGAAAGGCTTGATCTGGCGAGACCGTTGCCACTACAATTAAGCCAATTTGTTCCGGCTTAATCCCTGCATTTTCAATCGCTTTTTGTGTTGCCTTAATCGCCATATGTGAAGTATTTTCATCATCTGCTGCAATATGTCTTTGTTCAATCCCCGTTCTAGAACGAATCCATTCATCTGTCGTGTCTAACACACTTTCCAGATCATGATTTGTCAGTACCTTTTCAGGGACATATTTCCCCAATCCAATAATACCTACACCCATAAAATATCCCCCTTTTACACTAACGTTTAGTAGTTGGTCATAATTATAGCTCATAAAAAAACATTATACAACGGAAAATTTTTCACAATGTTCAAGAAAAGTGTATTCGCGCCCGCTTAGCTGCGACAAGCGCTGGAAGCAATCACCTAGCGTGCTTGCCACGCGTAGTGATTGGTGAAGCGACCTCGAGCAGCGTGCTCCTGCCGCTTACGCTTTCGTCGCAAAATAAATTTTGGCGCGAATGCCTAGACAAGCTTTAAACTAGAAAAAATTTATACTTTCTTATCGTTCAAGAAATGTTTTTAAAAGTTTGTTTTTCTTTTTTCACAACCTGTGTTATGATAGTTGAGGTATAAAACTAAATAAATATATAGAATAATGTTTATGAGGTGAATTTGATGCAATATATTATGACGTTTGTATGGTCATTCCTACTAATTTCTATGTTAAACTACGTAGTAAGTTCAGTATTAAACGTACCATTCGATTTCATGACTGGTGTAATCGTTTCTGTAGCATTTGCAGTAATCGTGTTTATTGTTGCAGCTATTCTTCCAGGTAGCCCAGAACACGCTGAACATCATTAATTAGGAAGCGCTCCGTGTAGGGGCGTTTTTTTATGTTCAAGATACAGTACTTAGTTTGTTGACCGCATATACATCCATTTTGCCATTGTTAACTGAATCCCATTTATATTTTACACTTATTATTTATTTTTACATAATAAAAACAGGTGAATCGCCACCTGTTTCCTTATAGTTGTCGTTCCGCATCAGCCGTTGTTGTTGTAGGAATGATGTCTTTTTCAGCTTTCAAGCGATCATTCAATTCCTCTATAGGAATAGCATCTACCGTCTTCATATCTTCATGCATATCAAACAAACTAGGCTTCTCTGTATTCACCATATCAGGATTATCGAATTTGTCACGCTTTGGCAAATTTCTCATTTCTTTTTTATCCATAAAAAAACCTCCTTTGTCTATAACATACCCAAAGGAGGCGAAAACCATTAAAACTTCACGACAATTTCATCATTTTCTACTATTAAATAGAGTGTATCCCCTGGTGTCACTTCTCCGCGCAATAACTCTTTGGCGACCGCTGTTTCTAAATGACGTTGCACAAAACGTTTTAATGGACGTGCACCAAACTGCGGGTCGGCACCATGCGCTACTACAAACGCAATAACTGCCTCCTCGACGACAAGCTTAATCTCTTGCTCAGCTACACGTTTCTCTAGCTGTGATACATACTTACGAACAATCGCACCAAAATGCTCATTTGACAGTGCATGGAATGTAATAATATCATCGACTCGGTTTAAAAGTTCCGGCTTAAAATGCTGGCGAAGCGCCATCATAATTAAATCTTCCGCACCTTCTTCCGTTGCATTTAACAAATGCTGTGACCCAATATTTGATGTCATAATGACCACCGTATTAGAGAAATTCACATTGCAACCTTGCGAATCTGTAATGCGGCCATCATCTAAAATTTGCAGTAAAATATTCGCTACATCAGGATGCGCTTTTTCAATTTCATCCAGTAGCACAACCGAATACGGATTACGTCGAACGGCCTCCGTTAATTGCCCACCTTCTTCATAGCCAATATAACCAGGAGGTGCCCCAACAAGACGCGATACACTATGCTTCTCCATATACTCACTCATATCAATACGGATGAAATGATCCTCTGAGTCAAATAGTTGGGCAGCAAGCGCTTTTGCTAATTCTGTTTTCCCGACACCTGTTGGTCCTAAAAATAAGAAGGAGCCAATCGGTTTTGTAGGGTCTTTAATGCCTGAACGTGCACGCCATACTGCTTCAGTTACTAATGTCACGGCATTATCTTGACCGACAACTCGCTCATGTAACGTTTCTTTTAAGCGAAGTAGCTTCTCACGCTCTCCCTCTACTAGTTTTGTGACCGGAATTCCTGTCCAACGTGAAACAATGGATGCGATTTCTTCGGCTGTTACTTCTTCGCGTAAAATCCGTTTATCGGCTGTTGTCACAAGCTCTGTCTCAAGCGTGGCAATTTCCTTTTCTAGTGAAGGAATTTTGCTGTATTGTAATTCTGCTGCTTTATTATAATCACCGCGTGTTTGGGCATCTTCCGAATCACGGCGATATTTATCGAGTTGCTCACGCTTTTTCTGAATCGTTTGCAGACCGTTTTTCTCAAGCTCCCACTGCTGACGCATATGTTCAGTAGAAGTACGCAATTTCACAATTTCCTCTTGCAAAGTGGCTAAGCGCTTTTTACTCGCTTCATCCTTTTCTTTGCGAAGGGCTTGCTCTTCAATTTCTAACTGCATTAAGCGGCGTGTCACCATGTCTAACTCTTGCGGCATAGAATCAATTTCTGTCCGAATCATCGCACAAGCCTCATCGATTAAGTCAATCGCTTTATCTGGTAAGAAACGTTCTGTAATATAACGATTAGATAGTTCAGCTGCTGCAATAATCGCACGGTCATGAATGCGGACGCCATGGTGCAGCTCAAAACGCTCTTTTAGCCCACGTAAAATCGACACCGTATCTTCTATAGAAGGCTCTCGCACCATCACTTGTTGGAATCGACGCTCAAGCGCTGGATCTTTCTCAATATACATACGATACTCATCCAGTGTTGTTGCACCGATACAGTGTAATTCACCACGTGCAAGCATCGGCTTTAACATATTCCCCGCATCCATTGCACCGTCTGTTTTCCCTGCGCCTACAATCGTGTGAATTTCATCGATAAATAAAATAATACGCCCTTCCGATTCTTTTACTTGCTTCAGCACACCTTTTAAACGTTCCTCAAACTGACCTCGGTAACTGGCACCAGCAATTAAAGCGCTCATATCCAGCTCATATAATAAGCAATCTTTTAATCCTTCTGGTACATCTTTTCTCACGATACGTTGCGCTAACCCTTCTACAATGGCTGTTTTCCCAACACCTGGTTCACCGATTAACACAGGGTTATTTTTCGTTTTCCGTGTCAAAATACGAATAACATTGCGGATTTCTTCATCACGACCAATCACAGGATCCATCTTCCCGTTCTTTACTTCCTCAATTAAATTACGTCCAAACTGCTCTAGCGGTGGACGATTATCTTGTGTTTGTGTAAATTGCATGTTCATCCCTCCAAAAAAGTTTGACCATTTTTGACTAATTTGATTATAAAACGATTTTCTATAAAAAGCAAAATAATCCTTCACAAAAAATTTACTCTTATTCCCAATTAACATATGTTATCATTTTATATATAGTGAAATCTAAGTGAAATTTGGTTGAACTATTGGTGAAATCTTAAGTTGTTATCTTAAGAAAAGGATGTGATTGTTATCGTTGCTCTAAACAGTATGCCGATGAAAATCTATGATTTATTTGAAATGCACGGTTTGGCTATTAAAGTGGATAAAGGAAATTATATTTTCCGTGAAGATGAACGGGCTGAAAATATCTTTTTCGTGCGCAGTGGCGCAATCCAAATCAGTAAAGAAACCGAAAGCGGCAAGGAACTGACCATTCGCATTTGTGGGACAGATGCTATCATCGGTGAAAATTCGATATTTTGCAAAACACGTTATCACGCAACAACTGCAAAAGCACTTGAAACAACGCATTTACTTGCACTTCACACAGATACTTTTGAATTTTTACTATCTGAAAACCCACCTCTATTGATGGAGTATTTAAAATGGCTACAAGTTGAAAATTTAAAACATCAAAGTCGTCTACGTGATTTAATGCTAAACGGAAAAAAAGGCGCACTGTTCTCAACACTCATCAGACTCGCCAATACGTACGGTGAATTCCGTTCGAACAACGACGTATTGATTAACTTCCCGTTAACCAATACAGAAATTGCGAACCTTTGTGCAACAAGCCGCGAAATGATTAACCGTATGCTCAATGATTTAAAAAACCAGAACATCATCACGTTGAATAAAAGCTATATTACGATACATGATTTACAGTTTTTAAAAGATAGCATCGCGTGTGAAAACTGTCCGTTAAACATTTGTCGTATTGACTAACAGGACTTTCAGAGTGTCGACAAATCAATTTTATTAAACATTATACACTGAGATTAAACTATGTTTACTAACACTGAGTGATAAACTCGTAATGAGCAAAAATACATTCTAAAAATACCATTAGGGTAATAAAAGATATTAAGCTAAAGTGGTATCGTAGCCTCCGCGCTTTGCCACAGCCTACACAGGAGCTAAAACAGGCGGGGCCTGTTTGGATCTCCTGTGTAGGCTCCTGTGGCTATGGCGCGCTACGGCAAAAAGTGAATACTTCTCGATATACTAGAAAAACAGTTCTCTTCTCTAAAAGAAATCAATTTCTTTGTATGTGCAAGTATAATTGCACAGTCTCTACTGTAATGAATGTGAATCTTTCATTATTTTTAAGCAACCGATTTTTTATGAAACACTAGTTGCTTGTAGCGGAGGCACGAGACTCCTACGGGAAAAGCGAGACAATCAAGACCCCGCAGGAGCGAAGGTTGAGCGACGAGGAGGCTTGATCTCGCCCGTGGAAAGCGAGTGCCGGAGCGGAAAGCAACGGTTACTCAAATGAGAATATATGTTTAGGTATTTACTCATTATGATTTATAAAGTAACAATAAAAAACAATAGACAAAGTCGAAAAAATTGACTTTGTCTATTGCAAGTTTATATCAAAAATGAGTACTGATAATTATTGAGCGTATGTCTCTAAAAATCGGTGTAAGTTATTCAATTCCTCAAAGCGTTCTTCTAACTGTTCTCTTGACCAATCCCACCAGGCAATTTGCTGAAGTTTCTCAGCAATCTCTTTTGGAAAACGATCTTTAATCTTTTTAGCTGGAACACCACCTACAATGGTATACGGTTCAACGTCTTTTGTTACAACCGCACCTGAAGCAATCACTGCTCCATCTCCGATTGTGACATCTTTCATAATAATAGCACCATGGCCAATCCAAACATCATGACCAATTTTCACTCGATGAGAACGGCGCCATTGGAAAACTTCTTGATCATCCGTTTTGGCAAAATCATACGACACGCGTCGATATGTCATATGATGTTGTGTGACTCGATCCATTGGATGATTTACAGGATTGATACAAACATGTGATGCAATGGAACAAAATTTACCGATTTCTGTATAATTAATCGTGACATTTTCCATCGTATATGTATAATCCCCAATATACGACTCCACGATTTCATTGAATGCGCCAACCGACGTATATACACCTGCCGTACTATTGGCTACTTGAGCTGTTTCATGTACGGATGGCTCATCTGAAAGCATTATTTCACTTTTGACTTGGTGTAATTTCTTCACTTTTTCATGCCTCTTTCTTTGCTAATTTAATTTTGACCGAATGCAGCGATGTTTTGCTCGGATATCATAGCTTTTTGACCGCGGGCTTTTGCTCGGATACGGTAACGTAATGTATCCGCGACAAGTCCATCTAAAATAGAAATTTCTATACTCAGAGTGATGATAATTTTTTTACAACTCCTCTTGCATTGTTTCATCCAAGGTTTGCAATAGAAAGCATGTTCACCGCTGCTTTTAAAACTCGATTGATTACTTCTGTACTTTCACCTATCGCTATGTACCACTATCATTTCTAGCTTAACTTGGTGCCAAGTGTACATGGTAAATATCATATAAAAAACTTGTAAATCATTTGTAAATTTGACTAACAAGATAACCAAACCTTCTAATCATGGGGCGGAATCCGACAATACAACCCTTTTTGTCTCCTTCTCTAAAACGAAAATAAAAAACAATAGACAAAGTCGAAAAAATCGACTTTGTCTATTGTCTGAATTCCACCATAGTGGATTTTTGAGTTTTAACGAACGCCTAAAGCCATCTTCGCGTAACGCGACATCATATCTTTAGACCAGGCTGGTTGCCATACGATATTTACTTCTGTTTCTTTTACTTCTGGTAACTCACTTAAAGCCGTTTTTACTTGGTCAACAATAACTGGACCTAATGGACAGCCCATTGATGTCAGTGTCATCGTTACAATAGCTACGCCTTCTTCACTTAAATCTACATCATATACTAAACCTAAGTTGACAATATCAATTCCTAACTCAGGGTCGATTACATTTTCTAAAGCACCTAACATGCTATCTTTCATATCTTGATCGATTGCCATTGCTTGTATCTTCCTTTCACATTAGAGTGTATTGTAATCATATCAAAAGTTGCGATTTATGCCAAATGTTGTGCTAGCCATTCTGTTACAGCTAATACACCTGCTCGAGATACAGCATGCCCTGCTTTTTCGTCTACTATGTACCGAACCTTTTGTGCTCTTCCTTGCTCCACAAGTGTCTCATAAAATGGATACGTCATTTGAAACGGGACAACCGAATCCTTTTGACCGTGCCAAAAAACAACCGGAATACGCTCAAAAATAGCACGATTCGTTGTCACATTATACTCCTGTAACGCTTCTAACATAGCCTGTTGTTGCGCTGCCGTCATTGGCACATCTATTCCTTGCTCCTCTAGTTGTTTTATTTGGAACTGCGCCATTTCGGTATAACTAACAGCCCCCATCAACACACCTGCTGCATCAATCCAGTCATATTTTTTTAAGCAGCCTGTTGTCGTAATGCCGCCCATTGATGTACCGATCACACCGATTTTGCCATTAAAACCATACGCTTGTAGCGCCTCGTAAATTTCTTGTACTTCCTTCACATAGTTTAGAACAATTCGCCAAAAAGCAGCATTCATTTGTACTTCAGATACATTTTCAGCGCGCTCTCCGTGCAAAGGTGCATCGGGCAATATGACGCGAATACCTTTCTCTACTAAATGATATGCATAATGCAGATTATGCTCTTTCGCACTCATAAAACCATGCAAAAAAAGTATAACAGGCGCATCCTGTTTTATTTCTTCATTATATACATGTAATAGCGGGATATTGTTCCACACTTCTCTTTGCACAAACAATAAATTCACTCCTCAACGAACTTTATATGACAAGGGTATCAAAATTGTAGTCAAAATGGGTACAATATTTTGACGAGGGAAAAGAAAAGACGATAAAATTGAACGAACGTAGAAAGGAGTTTTCCTACATGAAACAACATTTAATTGTATTAGATTTAGACGGGACATTGTTAACGGATACCCAAACCATTTCACCATATACAAAACAAATACTGGCAAAGGCAAGAGAAGCCGGACATCAAGTGATGATTGCGACAGGTCGTCCATTCCGTGCAAGCCAGCTCTATTATAGTGAGTTAAATTTAACAACACCAATCGTCAACTTTAACGGTGCTTTTACACATCATCCACTCAATAGGTCATGGGGCGAGATGCACTCCCCTATCGCCATGAGCGTTGTACATGATGTAGTAGATTCCGTGCATAAATTTCATTATCAAAATTTAATTGCCGAAGTCATCGACGATGTCTACTTGCATAATGAAAATGATACGCTATTAAATATTTTTAATACGGGGAATCCACGCGTCACAACGGGCAACTTAAAGTTTAACTTAACAGAAGATCCAACAAGCTTATTAATCCAAGCAGATGAACATAATGTCCCGCTTATTCGCAAGCACCTGCAAGATGTGCATGCAGAGCTAATCGAGCATCGCAAATGGGGGGCACCATTCCCAATTATTGAAATCGTTCGTAAAGGATTAAATAAAGCAGTCGGTATCTCAAAAGTAGCACACGATTTAGAAATTCCTCGTGACCGTATTATCGCATTTGGTGATGAAGATAATGATTTAGAAATGATTGATTATGCAGGAATTGGTGTTGCTATGAGCAATGGCATTGATGAACTCAAATCCATTGCAAATGAAATTACACTGAGCAATAACGAAGATGGCATTGGTAAATTCCTTGCCGACCGTTTACATTTAACATAAAGTAATCCCTTCCTCGCCTAAAGCAAGGAAGGGATTGTTCGTTTACTGATGCTTATTATTTAATTGGCTTGTCAGCCGTTAACTCAACATCTTGTAAGTTTGTAATCGTTGCGTCCGCAAAGTCAACGTTCCAGTTTTTTACACGTTTATTCACTGGCGTAAGCTCTAAACGATACATCATTGGTATTATAGGAGCATCTTCGAAAATAATTTCTTCGAATTTCGCAAATTGCTCTGCACGGTAGTCTGCATCAAATGATTTCGCTGAGTCAATGTTATCTAAAGTTGTTTGTAATTCTTCAGTCGTGTAACGAGAGAAGTTATATTGTGCTACATCCCCATATACACCTGATGGAGATGGGTTTGAAGCTACCCCCCATGCCCCCATGAAGATGTCGATTTCTGGATCGTCTGCTTGTACTTTTTCATAGAATGAGTTGAACTCGATTGTACGACCAGTTGTGTATACTACCTTTAACCCAACCTCTTCCCAGTTTTGTAACCAGTATGCAGAAATTTGTTCTGCCACATCGTCACCAGACATTGTCGCCAATTTGATTTCAAATGGTTGACCGTTTTTATCTTCACGGATTCCATCCCCATCAACGTCTTTGTAACCAGCTTCATCTAATAATGCTTGTGCTTTTTCAGGATCGTAGTTGTATCCCTCTAAATCACTTGGGTGGAATGAAGAGAATACAGGTGGCACGATGGCGTTCGCGCGGCTACGTAATCCTTCATAGAATGCTTCCGTTACTTCTTCTATGTTTAGTGCATATGCCATCGCTTTACGTAAGTTTACATCACCCATTTTCGAACCTTCAAGATCTGTAATAACTTTGCTGTTTTCATAATCGTATTTACCAAGTTTGAACCCTAAGTAAGAATAGTAAAGCTCAGGACGTGCTAACATATCAATATTTGTTAACCCTTCTACCTCAGGGTATTTAGAAGAGCCAAATGCTAAAGCTACATCATATTCCCCCGCCTCTAATGCTTTCGCGATAGAAGTAGATGGTACTACTTTTACAATAACGCCATCTAATTTGGGCTTACCTTTCCAGTAGTGTTCATTTGCTTTATATTGGACAGATTCACCCGCAACTACTTTGTCCACTACAAATGCACCAAGCGTTACAGGATTTTTACGAATAGCATCGTTTCCAATTAAATTAGCTACCGGAACATCACCTAAAATATGGCTAGGCTCTGCATAGTATAAAAGACCGTCACCAACTGATGCTAAACCAGGTGTAATATCTTTTAAGTGTAATTCTAATGTTGTTTCATCTACTTTTACTACACCTGAAATGGTTTCAGCTTTACCAGCGTGGTAGTCTTCAGCACCCACGATATTTTGGAAATCCCCATTATAACGTACGCCCGTGTAATCTTTATGACCGATAATATAGTAAGGTAAAATTAAGTCTTCGATTTTAAGCGGTTCACCGTCAGACCACTTTATGCCTTCACGAATTTTGATTGTTACGACATTATTCCCTTCTTCTTGAGAAGTGATTTTATAGCTTGCAATCCCTTTGTCAGTGATTAAAAAGTCATCATCAGTTTCGAAAATTTTGTTCGAAGCAAAATACATTAAGTAATCATCATATGCATCTTTATAAAGTGAGTAAGAGAAAATCCCTTGGAATGGCTCATCTTTTTGCATCGCAACCATTAATGTTCCACCTTTGATTGCTTCACCTTCGTTTTCAATGGATGACGGGAACGCTAACTCTTCAGCAGTATTTTCAATATCATTTGTACCATTATCTTTGTTACTACATGCAGCTAATACGAAAAGGACTGCCAGTAACATCGCTAGAAGTGACCAATTTTTCTTCATATTGTTTTCCTCCCTTTTATTACGCTGGAAAAAAATATTCATATACCCAGCTTTTTTTATACCCAACACACTTACCTTTATGTGGTAATTATGGTAGTATGTAAATATAAACCAGTTTATTTATTACACTTATTGAAAATAACTACTTTTCAATTAATTAACCCCAAGCATAAGGACTAAACTGCATGTCCTTATGTTTGTATGATTAACCTAATCGTTGTTTTGCATCGGCTGCACGACGTAATGCTTGACCTACATAGTTAATGCCTAACATTAATAATAAAATGGTTAGCGCAGCCGGTAGCCATACCCACCAATATTGTGATAACACAAGCGGGTTATTGGCATAACTTACAAGTGTTCCTAGAGATGGTGTAGATGGTGGTAAACCGAATCCAAGATACGATAAACCAGTTTCAATTCCAACATTTCCAGCAAAGTTTAATGTTAGCTCGACGATTAAAATCGAACTTAAGTTTGGCATCAGTTCCTTCAAAATAATTATGAAGTCATTGGTACCAAGCGTTTTTGATGCATTAATATAATCACGCCTGCTTTCAGAAAGTGCTTTGGAACGCACAAGACGGGCTGTTCCGGTCCACATAAATATACTCATAATGAGGATAAAAGATGTAACTGTTAATTTTGGTACGATAGTGATAAATACGATAATAATCATTGTTGATGGAACCGTAATGAAGAAGTCAATAATACGCATGAACATATTATCAATCCAGCCCCCAAAGTAACCGCATGCTAAACCTATTAAAATACCAAAAATCCCTGTAATCATCGTAATGGCAATGGCAATCATGATGGAGTTACGTGCACCAACAATGAGTTGACCTAAAATATCACGACCACCAGCATCAGCACCTAATAAGTACTTAGCTCCTGGCTCTGCGAATTTATCGCGTAAAGAAATACGCATAACTGAATCTTGGTCGATAAAAAATGTCGCCCAAATGAAAATACCAACGATTGCAATCATTAAACTAATGAGCGAAAATAACGCTACTTTATCTTTTTTAAACTCTCTCCATACGACTTGCATACCTGTAGGAGGAGCACTAACTACTTTAGTATTATTTTGTTTAGCCACTTGTTTTTCACCTCTCCTTAACAGTATTAGTATGGTCTATTCAATCCTAATTCGTGGGTCAACAATACTCATAATAATATCGGATAATAGACTACCTAATAACGCTAAGAAGCCATATAACATAACAAGTGCCGTAATGACACTGTAGTCACGAGATGCAATTGATGAAATAAACAGTTGTCCCATACCCGGGAAGCCAAAAATGGTTTCGATGAAAATCGATCCACCTAATAAACCTGTAATTGTAAAACCAAAGAATGCTGCAACTGGTAATAACGAGTTACGAAAGATGTGACGTGTATATACTTTACGCATTGGAATCCCTTTACTACGCGCTGTACGTACATAGTCCATCGTTTTCGCATCAACAACTTCTGTTCGTAAATATTGAATAATAGCCGTTGTCCCTAAAACCGCATACGTAATAGCAGGTAGTAACATATGATAAATTTTACTCATCGTATAACCAAATGTTCCTGGCTCCTTAGTTACATCAACTGAGCCACTTGTCGGGAACCAGCCTAATTGGTAGCCGAAAATATATAAGAAAATTAATGCTAATACGAACGTTGGAATTGCAAAACTAATAAAGCTATATAAAATAACACTACGATCAAATAATGAATCGTTATAACGACCAGTTAATACCCCCAGCGGTACAGCAATCGCATATAAAAAAATAGCGCCTAGTAACGACAACCAAAACGTGTTAATTGCACGTTCACCAATTAAAGTGGACACTTCAATTTTATACGTATAACTATCCCCGAAATCACCTTGGAATGCATTGCCAATCCAACGAGCGTATTGCTGATACCACGGGTCATTTAAACCGGCTTGTTCACGTAATTCTTCAATACGACCAGGGTCCGTTTCTGGTGTAATTGCTCCAGTGAATGGATCACCTGGCATAAACTGCGCCATAACAAAAATAATTAAACTTAAAACAAACAATTGCGGAATCATAATTAAAAAACGTCGCACTATCGTTTTCCACATATTAGATTCCCCCCTTCACTTGTGCAGTTGAAGATGTAGCCGCTACAAAATGTGTAGCTGAAATAGGTACTAAATCAAATACTCGGCCATTGTCATCAAAATACTTTGCATGTTCCTTCTGATAATGGCGCTCAACTTCGATACGCTCACGTTTACGTTCTTCACGCCCAGTCGGTGTAATATCCGGAATGGCAGATAGTAATCGCTTCGTATAAATATGTTGTGGATTATTATAAATTTCATGCTTCGTACCTGTTTCCACAAAGCGACCTTTATACATAATGTTAATATAATCACACATGTGCTTTACGACCCCAAGGTCATGTGAAATGAATAAATAACTTAAACCATATTCATGTTGAATATCCTTCATAAAGTTTAACACTTGTGCCTGTACAGATAAGTCAAGTGCTGATACGGGTTCATCTGCAATGATTAGTTTAGGATTTGTCGCCATCGCACGAGCAATTCCAAGACGCTGCTTTTGACCACCTGAAAACTCATGGGGGTATTTTAATTTTGCATCTTCAGGCATCCCGACAATAGCCAATAACTCACTAATTTTTTTTGACTCTTCCTGTGGTGTTAAACTTAAAAAGTTACGAATGGGCTCCGCTAAAATGTCTTGCACACGTTTACGTGGATTCATCGCTGACGTGGAATCTTGGAAAATCATTTGAATATCACGGTTATAAGCTGAATTTCGATCACGGCGACGATTGGTAACATTTTCACCTTCATACATAATAGACCCTGATGTAATCTTCTCTAACCCAATAATCGATTTCCCCGTTGTCGATTTGCCACAGCCAGATTCTCCAACTAAACCATATGCTTTGCCCCGTTCAAATTCCATCGTTACGCCATCCACAGCATAAACATGATCCACTACTCTATTAAAAAATCCGCCGCGAATGGGGTAATGGACTTTTAAATCATTTATTTGCATAAAACTCATGATGTTCGTCCTCCTTCTTCGCCTTTAAAGTAAAAGTGTTTATAACATGAGCATCTAACGAAATGTTCTGCTGAAATCTCATGTAACTGTGGGTGATCCTCGTGTGCTGACTGTGGAATCCACGAAATACGTGGAGCAAATCGGCAGCCTGTGCGTGGTAGTTTCATTAACGAAGGCACAATCCCTTCAATGACATTTAACTTTTCATCTTGACGATTCATTTGTGGAATCGAGTTAAATAGTGAGCGCGTATATGGGTGTTTCGGGTTTGCAAATAGCTCTTCGACTGGTGCTAATTCAATAATCTGCCCTGCATACATCACAGCTACGCGATCCGCTACTTCAGCGACAACACCTAAGTCATGTGTAATTAAAATAATCCCTGCTTCCGTTTCCTGTTGCAGTTCAATGAGTAAATCTAAAATTTGCGCTTGAATCGTTACATCGAGTGCTGTTGTCGGCTCGTCCGCAATAATAATTTGTGGCTTACAACTAATAGCAATAGCAATAATCACACGTTGACGCATTCCGCCCGATAATTGGTGTGGGAACTGTCTAGTAACACGTGGAGGACTGGGGATACCTACTTGACCTAAAAGCTCAAGTACACGTGCGCGACGTTGTTCCTTTGTTAACTTCGTATGATAAATCAAGCCTTCTTCAATTTGCTCTCCAATACGCATTAATGGGTTTAAAGCTGAAAGCGGGTCTTGAAATATCATACCAATATCTAGACCACGCACTTCATTGAACTCTTCTTCTGTCATACGCGCTAAATTTTTATTTTTGAACAGTATTTCACCTTGAACACGTGTTTTATAATGATCATGCAAGCCAATAATTGATGTCGCCAACGTACTTTTTCCGCAACCTGATTCTCCTACAATGGCTAAAATCTCATTTTTACGTAATGTAAGGGAAACACCATCTACGGCATTAAAATACGTATCGCCAATTCGGAAGCCTGTATGCAAATCGTTAATCTTTAAAAGTTCCTCTGACGTTTTCAAATTGTTACTCCTTTCAAAAAACATTTATAGATTAGAACATACAGAAAATTCTATCTATAAAAACCATTCGAATTCCACTTCACTTCTCGAATATTTCGTAATCTTAAACATTATTTATATTGTTTTGAATTATACATTTTTAAAATAGGCTTCGTCAATATATACAATTATAATTATTTTGAAATAACATACAGGTTTGAATTTCCTATCTTTTTAAGTGGACATTTTTACAAAAAAATGCTTTAAAACTCTAACTCAATAGCAAATACAAGAGAAATATAGATATTCTTTCAGAAAAAATTTTTATCTATACAGGAAATTAATATTCTAAAAAAAGTATAAAATATACATTTTGGTGTATAAAATCAAATGATTTTGTATATTTTTTTACCTTCACTCTCTTAAATGAATGACTATTCAACTTCTAGACATAACAATTTTAGTTAATACTATGTATGTCCTTCATAATAAATGTATTAACAAAGTTTTCTAAATTTAAAGGTGTGACGTCTACTTATTAGACAACGCCTATACCATAAACCCTTTTAAATTCAATTGTAATATTCATGCTAGTGTGATTTTCTATCTTTTTTAATAGATTCATAAATTTGCACGCGTGTTGATTTACCTCTTATTGCTAAAGAGAACATTGGAATACGTTGATTTCCGCTACGGCTGACTCGCTTTCCGCAGGCACGGCTTCAACTAATTTATTTCGGCTCATGCCGAAATAAATGGATTATTCAGCTCGTGCTGTTCCTGCAGGAGTCAAGTCGCCTCCGCTCCAATCAACGAGCAAGCGCCTTTTTATTAATCATTTCACTAAAAAGCACGCTCATAATATACCATTATTTGTATAATCAACACACCTGATAAATTTGCAATATGTTTAGGCATACAAGGAAACAAAAAAAACGATTTCGGCATAATGGTCCGAAATCGTTTTTATTTTTATGACTCTTGGCGCTTACGTCCACGTTTTACAATAATAATGATAAAGGCTGTAAATAAAATCCACACGCCAGCCAATGCGATCATATAGGATATATTAATGCCTGTTTTGTCAATCACCTGATACATTTCAAACATTTCACGGTCCAAAATAATCGGATAATCACCGTTCTTATTCACACGGATAATATCACTTTCAAACATGCCGCGCAGTTCTTTATCTTCACCAATTACATCCGCTGATAAGTTTACCCGATTCGTTACACTCGTATTGTTAATGACAATAATCCAATGTTCCTCATCTGATTTGCGCTCAAATGCTAAAAATCCATCTTCGTTTTTTAAGATGTTAAATTCACCATTACGTAAAGTCCATGATTGATTACGCAATGATTGAAGATTAGCAATCACGTCCACTAATTCTTCATCTGTTTTAAAATTATAATATTGATGTGATTCTGGACCTACCTCACCGTTCATACCAATTTCAGTTCCGTACTGTGTAACGGCTACACCTGGCATTAATAAAGTGGCCGTCAATGCTAATGGTAGGCGGTTTGGTGGATACTTATTACCACCTTCCATCACATCATATGTAAAACGATTTGTCCAAATCGAATCGATAAATAGCTGTGATGGTTTATCGCCACTTGTTGCATATTTTGTGACATGTTCAGCTATTAAATCCACATCTTTATACGCTTCTTTGAATAAACTATGTGTATCTTCATGGAAATCAGCATCAAAATTCGCAGTGCTCTCACCATTTGCAATCACATAGATTGTGTCATTTACTGCTTTCACTGCTGCAATTAGCTCATTTAAAAACGCTTCACTCGCACCGTCTATGTTTGTTAGGCGTACACCACCAAAATCATAAGCCGACACAAATTCAACAAGCGCCGCCTTTAAAGCCGCTTGCACATCTGGATTTGCTAAATCGAATTGCGCCTGCCCATTTGCTGTGGAAGTCACCCAATCAGTATTGTTTGTCCATTCATGATTGGCACTGACATTCGATAATGGGAAATCCACCATCACTTTTATGTTGTTGTCATTGAAATAGTCAACCGCTGTTGTTAACTCTTCTGCTGTACCAAAATGAGGTTCTAACGCAGTATAACTGATTGGCATAGAGCCGTCGTATTTTTCTGTCGCAAAAATTGACCCAATCGATACAATCGTATAGTCAAGCTTGATAATCTGATCGCCTCGGCTTACTAAACCAATAAAGTCTCCACCCGCAAATTGCGTTGGATCTTGTGTATTTACCTGTTCATCATTTTTGCCAGAACCGTTGAAGTAGCGGTCTACTAGCACATCATATATACTTTCGTCTGCAATGGTACGAGTTTCCTCAGCTTGCATAGGGGTTGCAAATAAGCTAGTTGCCAATAACATACTCGCGGCAGCTGTACTAATCCATTTTTTACATTTCAAATTAATCCTCTCCCTCAAACCAATCCATCGTCATTTTACCAAAATTTCAGCCCCTATGGATAAAGTTTTGCTAAATAAACAGTTCAATATGCGTCAAATCAGTGACAACTTAGAAAACCTCCGCGCACATCAAAAATAGCACAAGTTATTATGTTTGCTAAAAGAATTACCCTGAAAAATCCCACATTAGAAAAAGCCCTGAGAGAATCCTCTCAGAGCCGTTCGTTTCATTAGAATAGATCAAAGTTAATTGGTAATTTTAATCCGTAGAATAATGTCAATAATAGGAATAATACGAATAGTCCCCAGAAGATTGTTGTTGATTTGTTTTTCTTTTGGCGAACTAAAATCATTTCCATCATACCGATTAATAAAATACCAAACATGAACTTCATATCATAGTCCATGCCTGTTTCATCTGTACGGAAGTTAATTGCCCACTCGTAGTAAAGTGCTCCCCCGGAAATAATAATTAAAACGTAAAATAGGCGCAATGCCATGTGTACACCCTTAGATTTTACAACACCTGCAGCTGCTAGGAAAAATAAAATTAATCCTATTACCCAAGTTGTAATATGTAAGTGTGTTGTACTTGTTAAAAATTCCATTCTTGTCCCCACCTCATACTTTTCTTTACATGCTATATCCTACCATGTGAGATTATGTGATTCAATGAATACGATTTTGACACGTATATAGTAAGCTGAAATTTGTGTCAAAAAAAGGTCTATAGTTAGAGAAGTCCCTATATGAGCAAAACGTTATTATATACGGGCAAAAGAATAATCTATCCGAGCAAAAGATTTATGTATACGAGCAAAACAACATCACAAACAGGCAAAAAGCAAACCGCTCCAAGCAAAATCTCTTGCCACGCAAATTATCCCATAAAAAAGAGCCGCCCTTCAGCGACTCTCTCCTAAACTATTCAAAACGATTTACTAACGTACCGATTCCTTCGATGGATACTTTCACTTCATCGCCCGCTTTTAAATATTGCGGTGGATTCATACCTTTTCCTACACCTACTGGAGTACCTGTTAAAATCACATCGCCTGGCTCAAGCGTGACATACTGCGAGACAATCGAAATAATATCCACTACAGAGAACATCATATCCTTCGTTGAACCATTTTGACGTAATGCCCCGTTCACCTTCGTTACGATCGAAAGGTTTTGTGGATTTGGAATCTCATCTTTTGATACAAGATATGGGCCAAGTGGGCATGTACCATCTAAACTTTTCCCTAAGAAGAACTGACCGTGACGGTATTGAACATCCCGTGCTGACAGATCATTACCAATTGTATAACCAAAAACGTAATCATACGCCATCGCTTTCGGGATATTTTGACCACGCTTCCCGATGACGATTGCTAATTCCCCTTCATAATCGAGTGAATCTGTCTTATCTGCATGAATTGGTAATGTCATACCATCTGCTGCAATCGCTGTTGGTGATTTCGTAAAAATCATAATATTTTCAGGTGCTTTGTCTGCGCCCATCTCCACTGCGTGCTCATTGTAATTTTTTCCGACACACAAAATATTTTTCGGTGTACGCGGAATTGGGGCAAGCCACTCAATTTCTGTAAATGTATACTTAAATGCTTCGACTTCATCGCTTTGTTTAGCTGCTTCTACTAATTTACGCATCTTTTCTACAAAGTCGAAACCTAGTGAAATACCGTCAATAATCGTAGACGGGAATGATGGGAGAACATTTAACTCCTCCTGAATTTTTAAAACGTCCCATACGGCTTCTTCTTTTTTTACTTTTGGTCCGAATTTTACTTTTCCGTCTAGCTTAAACGATAATAGTTTCATAGTGTTAAAGCGCTCCTTCTTTTTTCTACATCATACATCAAACCTTTAAAAATTTCCTCACTTTTCTGAATACATTTTTCTATAAGTTAATTTCTTCACCGCTGCTTCAAGTGGACCTTGCTTAAACTTCGATAGCCATAGCTCCGCTACAATGACTTGTACAACAAAAATACCTAACGCAATGTACACAGCTGTTGGCACATCAATTTTCCCGTAAAGACCAAAGCCGTAATTATAAAAGATCGTCGTACAAATGACAGATTGTAAAATATACATCGTCATCGACATGCGCCCGATTTTAGCAAGCGGTGATAATACCTTGACGATAGCTGGAACGAAACATAGCACGACGAAAATAGCGATATACCCTACCGAAAGAATCGGTCCACCTACATAAACTTTTACATAATACAGTAAATACGTATATGAAAATGTCGTTGGTGCACTTTTAATAAATAAACCAACTGCTGTTGCCACGATCGCCAGCGTAATCCATAAGCCTTTTAATTCTTTTGCGCGTTCGATTAATCGCCATTTCGCTGCAGCGGCCCCCATGAGCATAAACGGTAAAATCATAAATAATGAACTAAACCACATGAAAAAGCTCATCTGCATAGATAAATCCTGTAACCGTTGCATAAACGCATCTATGTATCCACCTGTCGCATAAGCGGTAATGGCATTTTGTACCTTTTGGATATCGACTGCTGTCTCGGTCATTTCTGCATTCAATATGCCTTGCATACTAAATAGCAATATATAAAGGCTGTGCATAAGCAGCTGTAAAATGAGTGCAATTATTAGTAGCACCCCGCTGTTTTTGCGCATAAGTGCAATGACAAACAATCCACAAAAAGCATACATCGCGATGATGTCACCCCACCATAAAAGTAAAGCATGCAGCATCCCTATAACAAATAAAATGAGTAGACGCTTCGGGGCAAATTTATAAAAGTTTGTACCAACGCGCTGTGCCTTCATATACTGCATTGCTAAACCATATCCGAACAACATCGAAAATAATGGATAAAAGCTACTTTGCACATAAATATCTAACGCCTGATGCCACATAATATCAATTGCTTCGGTAAACCAATCCTGTAGCATAATGTAAGGTTGCGGTAAATAAAACCCAAAAATATTGACGAGCAATATTCCTAATAAACTAAAGCCTCGGATCATATCAATAGTGGTGACACGTTCATTTAGTTGTGTTGGTTGAAAATTCAATCGAAAACCTCCTTTACTATCCTTTATCTTACAATAGATTAAACGTAAAACGTAGAGACTAGGTTCACTTCACATAAATGTTAGAAATAAAAACAAAGGTTTAATTGGCACATAATTTATTATTAGAAAAACAACACTTACACCAAATAGTGTGCATTACTATCTTTCTTATGCGGACCCTTATACTTTCCCGTTATCCATGAAAAAGCGTGCCACGATCGTAGCACGCTGTAAAACTTACATACTTATACATTCCCCAATATCATATAAATACAACACTTGCTCATCTACTTGGATATGCTTAATGACGTCAATCGCTTCTGCATAAATTGATAATTGTACACGATAGCGATTGCTCATCTCTTCTGTTAATTTCGGCTCCACATCAAAAGGCGGGCGAATTTTATCTGTCTTATAATCCAGTAACACCCAACGCCCTTCTATATCACGGAATAGGCAGTCAATCACCCCTTGGACAATTTGCGCATCACCATCCTGATCAACACGGCTTAATGTAAACGGTACTTCACGTAGCATTGCTGTCGCCTGTTTAAAGCGTTCGCCAATCGACGAAGCAAAGAATTGCATCACATCTTCCATCTCCATGACAGCCGCTTCCTGTTCACGTAGTATCGCCCGGTCCACTAATTGTTGTAAAAATGCATTCGCTTCTTCTATACTCGTAAATCCTTGTTGTGGTACATGCTGCATGACGGCATGGACAACTGTACCGATTTCTGCATTGGACATTTTCTTTTCCTGCATAAATAGAGGACGTCTCGCTAACATCGTCGTAGAACGTTTCAACAAGTGGGGCGTTGGTTGATCGTCTTCTTGCTGTTGCAGTGCCTCATAACGTTTTATTTCCGATACAGATGTTTTAGACTTCTTCATCGTTGCCTGTTGATATGGGTATTCAGCTGTAAAGCGTTTCGTTAGTAGCTCCACAAGCATTTCATCTGGCTCTCGCTTTTCTGTTTCTTGTACTACTACTTCTTCCCCTTCTTTTTTCGCACGGAACTTATCATTTGAAAGTACCGTCACTTGCCATAAAGCATCTGTGAGCATCTCTGCTTGTGGCACATCTTCTGTAATCGATAACGTTAAGAAGTCATTGTGACGCGCTACCGCAGGACCTACCCAGTCTAAATAATTGCTTGCCCCTGCACGAAGATAGTCTGGTAAAATGGCATCGCTCGGCAACTCCTGCAATGCTTCCCACTTTTCTTTCGTCTTCTCCCAATCTTTCACAGAGCCGACCATGATAAGCTTTTCTTTTGCACGGGTCATTGCCACATACAGAATACGCATTTCCTCTGCCTTCATTTTCGCAATTTTCTTCTCTTTCATCGCTAAGTAAGGAAGCGATGTATAGACAATGCGGTGCTCAGGATCAATCGCTTTTACGGCCATTCCAAAGTCTTGGTCGAACAAATACGAGCCGTTAAAATCTTGCATATTGAACTTACTTGACATCCCTGCGACAAAAACAACTGGGAACTCCAGCCCTTTCGATGAGTGAATCGTCACTAAACGGACCACGTCATCCGCTTCACCAATCGATTTGGCAATGCCTAAATCATCTCCACGCGATTTCATGCGGTCAATAAAACGAAGGAAACGAAACAGCCCGCGGAACGATGTCTTTTCATAGGCAAGGGCACGGTCATGTAACGCACGTAAATTTGCTTGACGTTGCTTCCCATTTGCCATCGCACCGACCATTTCGTAGTAATGTGTCTTTAAATAAATATCCCAAATTAAATCTGCAAGCGCCCCCCGACGAGCCGCACTACGCCAATCGCTTAGCTGGTGCATAAATTGCTCTAGCTTCTTTCGGGTCTCCACACGCATGGACTGTGCTCCGTCAGCTAAATAGTTTTTTAACGCTTCATAATACGGTACGTTGCGTTTAGCTAAACGAATTTCTGCTAATTCATTTTCATTTAGCCCAATAAATGGCGCACGGAGCACAGATGCTAACGGAATATCTTGATACGGATTATCGATGACCTTTAATAAATTCAGCATGATCATTACTTCGAGTGCATCAAAATAACCTTTTGCAGATTCTGCATATAACGGGATCCCTGCTGCTTTAAATTCCTCTGCTAAATCCGCCGACCATTTCATCGAGCGCATCAAAATGACAATATCGCTATAACGAATCGGGCGTGACTCTTTCGTTTTCGGATTATACACGGGATACTCCGAATCAATCATATGCTGAATGCGCTTAATAATATAACGCGCTTCTTGCTGTGCACGACCAATCTCTTCTATTTCTTGCTCTTCTTCTGTTGCATCCTCTTGATAAGAGGTATCATTCGTATTCGATTCATCTAAAATGACTAGTTCTACTGGCACATTTTCAGGCGTATAGCTTGCGCTGAATTTTAACGCCGCCTTATCATCGTAATTAATTTCGCCGACCTTCTCATCCATCACTTGCGAAAATACATAGTTCGTACTATTTAATACTTCTTGACGGCTTCGGAAGTTAGCATTTAAGTCAATCTTCATTCCTGTCCCATTCGGATTTGGCATGAACTCTTTATATTTACGCAGGAATAGACGCGGTTCTGCTAGACGGAAGGCGTAGATCGATTGCTTTACATCGCCTACCATAAATAGGTTCCCATCCGATTCCCCGCCCGATTTGACCAGCTGTAAAATCGTTTCCTGTAGCATGTTGACGTCCTGGTACTCATCGACAAGCACCTCTTTAAAACGGGCTTGGAAATCAAGTGCTACTGCAGAAGCCGTCAGCCCATCTTCCTGTTTTTCCGTTAAAATTTCGAGCGCATAATGCTCTAAATCGGAGAAGTCGACTAACCCACGCTCGAGCTTTGCCTGTTTAAACGCTTCACTATAAGCAA
This sequence comes from Lysinibacillus sp. KU-BSD001, assembly GCF_042920265.1. Lineage (NCBI taxonomy): Bacteria > Bacillati > Bacillota > Bacilli > Caryophanales > Bacillaceae > Lysinibacillus > Lysinibacillus sp. KU-BSD001. Next base: position 31,971 of record NZ_JBDQZI010000018.1, read on the forward strand.
TCGTTAAGGCCACGAGCGTTTCGATAATCGGTTTCATATCACAAATTTCTTTGACTAAATGTTCAGGACTGCGAACAAAGAATGTCTCCTTTATCGTTTTAACTAAGTCTTTGGCACGATCACGGTTATCTTTTGCTACCTTTTTGGCATATTCGTCGGCATTATCCGCTTTTTTCACCGTCGGCATACGCACCCAATTGGCTTTTTGCATATGGTCGTAAAGGTCTTGCCATGTTCCGTATTGCATTTTCTCTAGCGCTACGCGTACAAACGCTTCTTCTTCCGTTGCCACCGTTGCATACGCGGTTAAGCCAAATGCAGGAGTCGCAAACTTTTGCATCTCTTGCAAACTTTTATGTGCAGCAATGAGTGTATGCTCAATTGATTTTTTTAGTTCTCGTACAAACGGTAAATCATCTACCGTTACATCTTCTGCTAAATGATACGCATCTGGCAATGTACGAAGCCATGCATACTGATCAGGCTGTACACGTGACATTTCATACAATTGCTCAATGAGTTTTTCAATTTGCTGATCGCTTCGGTCAGACGTAAAGCTATCCACTAACCGGTATACTTCTTCTTGCGTTAACGTTTCTTCTTTTTCTCCGTAAGCACGTTCTAACACTTGCGCTAATACGTCATCACGAAGTAACGCTACCTCATCCTGACTGGCAATACGAAACCCAGGATCAAGGTCAATCATATAAGCATACTGGCGACAAATGGCTAAACAGAATGAGTGAAGTGTTGAAATTTGTGCTTTACCGATCAAGCTTAATTGACGGCGTAAAAACTGATTATGCGGATCGTTAGCAATCGCCTTTTCCAGTGCTTCTGCCATTCGATTTCGCATTTCAGCTGCGGAAGCGTTTGTAAATGTAACAACGAGCAATTGATCTACATCAATTCGTTTCTCTACTGGGGCAAGTACTTTTTGAATAAGACGCTCAATTAACACCGCTGTTTTCCCTGAACCGGCAGCTGCTGCGACTAATATATCTTGACCTTCAGCGTATATTGCTTTCCACTGCTCATCCGTCCACATCGCTTCACTCGGCTTCGTTGGAATCATGTAATCCACACTCCTTCTTTATTTTTTCAATAATCTGATTTGGCTTTTGCGCGCTCAAATCTTCATAAGCCTGCGTACCATCGCTCGGGTCAAACTGGCAAACGGCTTTATAACTACAATAGTCACAGGCCGCTTTTTTCTTTAAGCGGAATGGGGAAATCGATGTCTTCCCAGCAAAGATTTCATTGCCCGCTTCCTTATGTTTTTCAATAACAAACTGCTGCAACGCTGGCATCGCTGTGTCATCGACGACTTTTGAGTGCGCTCCTAGTCCTTTGGATGTTAATGAAACCGGGATAACATTTGATTTTTTTATTTCCGGCAAGTCGCTATCCATCGCCTCTAAAATATCGATATCACTCGTGACAAGTCCGTTCATCCGATACTTTTCCAGACGGCTTAATTCACGAATTTGCTCATCCACCACTTCCTCTAAACGAATCAGCGGATCATGCACATGGACATATAACATACCGGCCGGGGCGACAATAATCTCTTTCTCTGCTTTTGGTAATAACAACGAGGCATTTTTTAATGCGACATCTAAATACGTTAATAATTGTAAAGAAAGCCCGTGATATACCTCATTTAAATCAATATCGCGGCTTGATGATTTATAATCGACAACGCGTAAATACACCGCGTCTTTTTCTTCATACGCATCAATCCGGTCGATTTGACCACGTAAAATCATTTTGCGTCGGTTGTCTAGTTCAATTTCAAGCGCTGGTAATGCTTGTTCTTCCTCTTGTACCCCTTTATCATCCCGCTTTCCAAAAGGCTTTTCATGTACAATTGGCTTAAACTTAGACACCTTTGCATGCTCTGTTAAGGCAAATAATGTACGCGCCACAACACGAATCAACTTTTCTTTAATGTATATATAACGCGAACTACTTTCTAAAATACTATAGGAAAACACCCCTACTAAAGGCTCTACCGTCGCACGTGCTTGTTGTAAACATTCGCTATATGTTTTTGGAGGCTCATCCTGACTCGTTAAAATCATTCGAAGCGCTTCATGGAATAAATCCCCCATTGCAAAGGTTTCCAGCTTATATTCATTTCGTTCTTCTAAGCGAAGACCGTACGATGTAAAATGAGCAAATGGACAACGGAAAAATTGCTCAATACGTGAAACACTCGCTGATAATTCCTCCCCGTACAGAGCCGCTGTATTTTCATCTACTAATGTTTCCGCCACATTTTTCTTATAAAGCGGCTTCGTGACATCGTAAAATACTTCCTGCCATGTCGGATGACGCTCATAAAATGCCTGGAGCGCAACCCACTCTTCTGCCAATTCCCCGTTCACTTCCGCATGTTTTAATTGCATTGTTAAGTATGCAACCGCAGGACTTGGATGGCGTAAATAATGCAAAACCTGTTCTTTCTCTAACTCTTCAATGGGATCAATATAAATACGCGCATGCGGCAATGTCCGCTTACCATCCACCTCAAACAGTTTGTGTAATCGGTTAATATACAGCGATGGCAATAACCCCTTGCTTTCCTCATCTGCACTTGGGAATGTGAGATACAGTCGATTCGTCGGTGAAGACATGGCACGATACATTAAAAATGCCTCCTGTAGCAATTTACTGCGAGAGTTCGGTGCTAGCTCATAGTCAATTGCATCAAAGTATTCACGCTCAGCATCACTAATCAACCCTTCTTTATCGATACGCATTGGATACACACCATCATTCACACCAATAACAAATACGACGTTCATATTATCAAAACGGGAGAACTCCACAGTGGCCACCGTTACTTCATCCAGACTCGGCGGAATATTTGAAAACTCTAACGCATCGAATCCTTCTTCTAACACTTGCATCGCATCTTCTAGCGCAATTTGTTGATCACCAAACATGAGCGTAAATTGATCTAACACATTGACCCAACCGTTCCATACTTGGTCATGTTCACTGGCGAACTCAAATACAGCCTCTTCTAATTCCTGCTCTTTTAATGCTTGGAGCTTTTCATATACTTGTAAGTCATCGATCAATTCATAAATGGCTTTTGCCAGCTCTAAGCCATTTTCGGCCGCTTTTATTTTTTTCTCTAATACAAGCAGTGGGGTGCGAATCATATCACGGGCATGATGAAGTAACTGCTCCATCTCTGCCTCTGCTGACGTTTGTACCGTCCCTAATTTTTCTAATGTTCGGAAACGCTTGTACACCCAGAACTTATCTTCTTTCCAACGATTGTGTTGAATCCCTTTTGCAATAACAAAATTCTCTAGTTGATCTACATGCTCTCGCATCGTATCCATATGGCTATTTAACGGGAAAAATAAATCAGTCTTTACCCCGCGGAAAATCGGTTCATATTGCCAATTCGATTGAATCACTTCAAGGGCAGAACGAGTAAGCTCAATTAACGGATGATGGAGCATCGGTCGCTTTTCATTCGAGAAAAATGGAATGCCGTACTGTGCAAATGTCGTCTGAATAATCGGATCATACACATCCGCTTGTCGATACATAATCCCTATATCACGATAACGAATCCCTTCCTCGTGCACGAGGCGAAGTATTTCCCGAGCAATCCCTTGCACCTCCGCGCGGCGATTGGCCCCTTCCATAATTTGCACGTAGCCCGTTGCCTGTTTTTGTACAGGAACAGGTGCATGAAACTGTTTTTCAATATGCAGTAAATCGTCATTTGTAAAACGAAATGGATGTTCTAAATGCACACGTGGTTCTACCTCAACCCCTAGTTGCATCGCTTCTTGAATCAATTTGTCATACGAAAACGCAGCACGATGGAATAATGCTTCCGGTTGTGTCGCCGCAGTTACATCATCAAATGGCAGTACAATTGTGACACGCTTTGCTAATGCAAGCAGCTGTTGAACAATCGCCAATTCACGTTTTGTAAACATAACAAAGCCATCAATGTAAATATGCGCTTCTTTTATTTTTGATGAATGTTGAAGTTGCTCCACTAAAATAGGATAAAACCCTTCCCCATCTACATAACTATCGCCAATCTGTTCTTCTAATTCGCGTAAAATAATGTGAAAGTCTTTCAGTTTCGCAATCAATGTATGCGAGGCTTTCACTTGCTCTAATTCCGCAATGAGCAGCACGATCGATTCACTCGTAATATCGTATTGGCTAAACTCTCGAAGTAGCATTTCGACTTCCTGAGTAAACCCTCGCTTCCCTGCTGCTTGTCGGAATAACTGAAACTCTTCTTTGTGCTCCTCTAAAATACGGCGTAATAACATGCGATAACCGAAACTATCAATCCGTTCCTTCGCAATCCCGCCTGTCTCCTGCAAAATAAACCAAGCTAGTCGCTTAAATGTTAATACTTGCGCACGCATAATCCCACGCACATCGTATTTATTTGTTAAATCATGCTCCGTTGTAAAAGACATCTGATCTGGTACGATGATAAAAATCGGATGCCCTAACGGATGCTGTTTTAAATCATCAATAATTTCTTGATGGATAGCAGTTGTTTTTCCTACACCTGCACGCCCCGAAATGATGCGTAATGACAAGGCAATCCCCCCTTAAATATAGTTGCTTCTATTGTACCTTAGAATGCATGTTCGTGTGTGGATTAAAAAAGTTCATACTAGAAAAACTTATACTTTCTTATCTTCCTTACAAAAACCTCGCACACAATGGAACAGTCCTGCGATGTTTTTAAATTTACTTGCCATTTCTCCCCAAAATAAACACGGCGGTTACACTTCACCGCCGTGCTCTTTCCTCTCTGCATTTCGTAAATCTCTTTCTACTCTTTTATTTAACCGAACTTCCACTGCTTTACCAAACAGCCATAAAAGGAAAATGACCACAACTGCTAGCACTAGTTTGATTGGACTGCGGATTAACGCGGTAAGATCATGTCCCACAAAGCTCATAACAAAAATCATCACCATTTTCCCTAATATAACCGCTACTAAATAAAAATGCTTCCGAATATTTGACAGCCCCGCTACGATATTCACTAAAACAGATGGAGTAAATGGGAAGCATAACAGGACAAAAAGCGGACTCAATCCGTTCATATCGACCCATGTAATCAATTTCTGTACACGTTTACTTTGCGTAAAGAAATGTAGCTTCGGATGTCTACCGAATTTCCGAACAATTAAAAATACGACATATGACCCTAGCACTGTCCCAAGCCATGATAAAATAAATCCAAAAAATAAACCGAATGCATTGGCATTTGCTACAACAATGACAACGAGCGGTAAAAACGGTAAAAATGATTCAATAAATGGTAACAACACTCCGACAAGCGGTCCCAATGTTCGATAATACTTTTCTACTTCTTCTATGTTTTCAATTGTCAGCCAATCGAACATGCAAACCACCTCAAATCTAATTCCCTCTTGTACTATCTTAAATTTCTAAATATTATTATAATACGTGCAAAAGCATTGTTAATAGTTGAAATATCTTTTTTCTATCGTTTGTTAGTAAACGAACAACAAAATCGCCTTGTGTAATTCATTAACAAGAACGCCTTTTCATAACATTTGGTTTCACTGTTAATATCATTGCACAGAGGCGCTATATTTTATTCACAATAACAGCACTTCGTTTTCGCACGTTTCTTTTTTGTATTCATTTGTAACCTTTTCAACAAGAAAAAGCAACTAAAGGGGGAGTAATACATGGGGATTTCATATTGGTGGATGATTTTAGGTATGACACTTGTTACATATATACCAAGGGCCATTCCGTTAACCTTTTTACAGGGGATTGAGTTGCCGCCCTTTTTATCTGGCATTTTACGAAATATTCCTTTTGCCATTTTAGGCGCACTCATATTTCCAGCTATTTTTTATATCCAAGAAGGCGATTATTTCTTCGGGATATTAGGAGCTGTTGCCGCATTTGGCATTGCTTATGCAGGAGCTAATGTGATTTTTGTCGTACTCGGTGCGATCGCAGCATTAGCCATTTACAGTTTAGTACTAGTGTAATCTAAGGAGATGGATTCATTGAAAGACCTTCATTTTTTCTCCGGTCTAAAAGCTGGTATGCCTATTGCTATCGGGTATTTTCCTGTTGCCTTAACATTTGGCTTACTCGCAAAAACGACCGGACTTTCTATTTTAGAAGCAACTGCCATGAGCATATTTGTGTATGCAGGTGCTTCTCAGTATATTAGCTTAACATTGATTTCTAAAGGGGTAGACCCGCTTGTTATCGTACTCAATACGTTGATCGTCAATATCCGCCACTTTTTAATGTCTGCCGCGCTCAATGAAAAAATGGTGCATGCCCCAAAATGGATGAAGGGACTTTTCGCTTTTTGGGTAACAGATGAAACCTTTTCTGTTCTCGCTACGCGAAAGGAAGAACGTCTTCCTATGGCATTTGGCTTTGGTGTCAATTTAGCTGCTTATAGTAGCTGGGTTGTCTTTACTGCTGTTGGGCATTTGATCGGGGCAAACTTACCGATGTTTTTACAAGCCGCGATGTCAGTCGCCCTATATGCGATGTTTATCGGGCTTCTGGTACCATCCATGCGTGGTAATCGAAAAGTATTGATGCTTGCTCTGATTGCAGCTAGTTTAAATTGTATGTTTTATTGGACAGAATGGCTTTCAACAGGTTGGGCCATCATTGTCTCGGCCCTTGCTTCTGCGATACTAGTAGAGATCATTTATAATGGTTGGCGTACGAAAAAACAATTTGTTTAACGACTCGAAACGGTGCGTATTCTCGCGCCGTTTTTTGTTTCGGTTATCATTTTGACTGGATACGATTGCGTTTTGATCGGATACGGGGTTGTTTTGCTCGCATACACGCCCATTTTGACTACTTACAACTATTCAAACAGAAAAAAGCACCTCTCCTCATAAAGAGATGCTTTCTGCTTACCTCGCTAACAGTAACCCGATTCGATAGTGGTCATCACTATGGACGACGTGTTGTGTTAAGCGAAGCTCTTTTTTATGGTCAAGCACTTCCAGTTTACAATGAGCGGCATTTACTTGAAGCGCCTCATACAATTCACGTTCTGTTTGTACTTCGCGACCGTTTACTTTTTTGATTACTTCACCAGTTAATAACCCCATTTTCTCAGCAGGTGAGTTCGGTAAAACCGCCGCAATAGTTGCCCCTATTGGACTAGGTGCTACCGCATACACATCATCACGATCTTGTAATTTGTAGCGTAGCGCAATGAACAAACGCATTAGCGCACCTAGCATAAGCACAACAAACGCCACTTCTGGTACAAAGTAAGCACCGATGCCGCCGAGTACAACTATGCTCCCTAGCCAAATGATTGATTTCGCTAGCTTTGGATAAAAATAAACAGGCAATGTTTTACGTGTCAGTTGCTGGAACCCGATCACAAATGGAAATAACATGAGTCCGAATGCTTGCTCACCAATTGTAAACTGTGGCCAATATGGGATGTATGAAGGAATAACTTCCCCAGGAATTAACACAAAGAGCGGCAGAACCCATACTTGTTTTGAGAAATAGGAAACTGCCTGTAAACCACGTTTCGTTTTTTCTAGTATAGGCGATGCTAAACTCGCACCGTATCTTCGGATTAGGACCCCTTCTGCAATGACTAATAATCCAGCTACAATACAAATCGGCACAATCGTCCCATCTTGCCAAATGACGCCAGAAATTTCTACTCCTACAATTGTATATGCCTTACCTATTACCCCAAGTATCACTAACGCTACTGCACTGAGCGCAAATAATACAATCGGTGATAATAAGTGAAAAGTGTAGAGTACTAATCCAATCATCGTAACAGCCATTAAAATCAGTAAAAATTGCGGTGTCATCGTTAAGCCGACTGCGATAATCACTATAGAGACAATAAACGATACAAGCAAACTAGCAAGTATGCTATTTTTCAATTCTGACCAACCGCTTAAAATACGTATATTAAATGATTTCCGCTCTTTTTTTACACGCCGATAGCCTAAAAAAATTGTTAAGAAAATTGTCATATACACGATTGGGTTGATGAAAAATCGTCCGATGGCTCGAAGTATTTCTAATAAAATGTCTATGTGCATAACTCCACCTACCATTTCTATCATTACTGTCATTGTATCAAATGCATCGTTTATTGCGTATAGAAATTTAATGACCTAGCTTATGCATGACATAGCTAACCGCCATCTGTAGTTGTAAATCGTTTTCTGCTTTGCTCTTATAGAGAGCTACTTGCTCTTGCATTTTTTCGAAAAATAATTCATCTAATTTATCGCCGTCATGTAAATCATATTTTTCACGGAATGCTACAACTGCTTCCCGAGTGGTTTCATCAAAATATCCATCTTGCCGCACAATTTGGAAGCCAAATGCATGCAATACTTTTTGCGCGTACGCTACTTCTTCTGAAAAATCGCCCACTTCAAAGCTCCCACGCACGGGTATAAATTCAATCATATATAAAGGATGCTGATCTACCTCGACATCGGGCTTTATTCCTTTTCCGTTAATCCATGTTTCCTTCGGTGTTAGCCATTTATTTGTAGAAAGCTTGACGGAACCACCATTTGCTAAATCCCACGTCTCTTGGACTGTGCCTTTCCCGAAGCTTTTCCCACCGACAAGCGTCCCTTTCCCCCAACTTTGCATCGCTGCACTAAATACTTCACTTGCAGATGCAGAACCTTCATTTTGCAAAATGACAATCGGTAATTTACGAATTTCCTTCTTTAAGCCTTCAATCTCATCCAGCTTAACCGTTTTTAAAGGCTCTAGCTTCCCTTTTCCATCTTGCATATATGCAAATACTTTTCCTTCTTCTCCAATTGTGCTAATAATGCCCGCCACACTATGTAAATAGCCACCTGGATTATCACGCACATCTACAATAAGTGCTTGGACATCTTGTTCGATTAGCTTTGACACCTCTTGCAACCATTGTTCAAGCGTGTTCTCTGCAAATAAACTAATCGTTACATAGCCGATGGGCACATTCTCTACTGTCACCACTTTTGCATCGACTGTATCATTTTCCATTTTTGCTCGTTCAACAGCTACTTTAATATGACGTTCGATACTAGGGCGATATAAGACAAGTGTTACTTCTTCTCCTGCTTTTCCTTGCATCAGTTTGATTACTTCCCCAATCGTTTTACCATCTAACCGCACATCGTTAATTTGTACAATTTCATCATATGGTCGTATGCCTGCTTTCTCAGCTGGAGACGACTTAACGGGTGATATAACGATAAACTTTCCGTTTTTCTCAGCAATTTCAACGCCTATTCCGACTTTTTCACCAGCAAGTGACGCTTTCTGAATCGCTGCCTCCTCTTTCGAATAATACGAACTGTACGGGTCTTTAATTGCAGAAGCCATCCCACGTAATGCGCCTTCTACAATCGTTCCGCTGTCCAAATCATACACGGACTGCTCTTCAATAAGCGTGTACAATTCCTCCACAACGTCTAAGTCACTAGCACCTTCCACTGTTACAACCTGCTGTCGAACGAATGTATAAATGACAGCAGCCAGCACAATAAATGCTAAAAAGAAAAAAAGTCGACTTTTTCGTATCCTTCTCACCTCTACTCTTAAAATATGAAGAGATTGATAAGAACATACACAAAAAGCCGAAATTCGTCAGTTTAATCTAATTTTGCAATATACGCCCGAATCGCCTCTTCATCCAGTGGCCCTTGAATATAATATTGAATACGTCCGTCTGTATCAATCATGAGCGTCGAGGGGATTGTGAGCACCTCATATAATTTAATAATATTATCTTCTGGCATTAACAAAACGGGAAATGTGATGTCATAGCTATTGACAAATTTTTGAACATTGTCTGCGCCTTGATCATTGTATGTCGTATTCGCTGCAATAATGATCGTATTATCTGCTTCTGCATCTTTTTCGTAGTATTCTTGTAAATGCGGCATTTCTGCACGACACGGCGGACACCAAGATGCCCAAAAGTTTAAAATGACTTTTTTTCCTTTTAAATCACTCAGTGTCACCGATTCTCCCGTTAATGTTTGAAGCGTAAAATTTGGTGCAATTTGCCCTTTTTGCAAACCTTCCTCTTGTGTTAAATTGACCTCATAGCCCACTTGTGCAATCTTGTGATTTTTATCCGTTTGTTGCTTTATAAACGTACTAATTGCAATGACTATTAAGACTAACACGACAGCTAACCCTATATTTTTCTTCATCGTTTGCCTCCACTATATCGAATATCAATAGATGATTTCCTTATAAATTCTTTTCTAGCATAGCAAAAAAAGAAGGTGTCCAGAAAGTAGAAACTTTCAGAACACCCCCTTCACTCCTTAATAATGATCCATTAAGAAATATTGCTCCTGCGGTGGTCGCATCCACATGCCACCATCCTCGTCGCAAAGGTCCTATATTACAGTGAAATATAGCGTAATGGGTTAACAGCGTTTTTACGTGCCCCAGCCCATGTACCTGTATGCATTTCAAAGTGTAGATGTGGCCCTGTCGAACGTCCCGTACTACCCATGCCAGCGATAACTTGTCCTTTTGAAACCGAATCGCCAACACTTACACTAAAGCTATTTAAATGGGCATACACCGTTGTCCAAATTTGGCCATCAATCGAGTGTGTAATCATAATGACATTACCATAACTAGATAATTTCGATGCGTACGACACAACACCATCAGCGGCTGCAACAATTGGTGTACCTGTTGAATTCGCAATATCTACTCCGTAATGGAACTCGTTACCATAGCCAATATTACGCCAGCCAAACGGTGATGTTAAGCGACCAGTCGTTGGTGTTGTCCAAGTACCTGCTGATACAGCTGGTGTATTGCCTGACACACCGCCACCATTGTTTTTATTCGCCTCTTGTTGGCGCGCAATTTCCGCTAAACGGGCTTGTTCTTTTCGAATTTGCGCTTCAACGTCTTTACTTAATTCTAATGCCTCAGAATACTCTTCTTCTAATAATGCCTTTTCATTTTTCAATTTGGCTTGTTCTGCTTCCAGCGCATCGACCAATTTATTTTTCTCTGCTTTTTGAGAATTTAACGAAGCTTTTAATGATTCTAATTTTGCTTGATTTTCTTCAAGTTGCTTTTTCTTATTTTCGAGCGCTACTTTTTGCTCTTCTAACGCTTCTTGGTCATTTTTTTGATCGCGCATAATTTGACGATCCGCATCGATTAGCGTACTCACCGCTGAAAAACGATCAATGAAATCTACGAAACTATTCGCGCCTAATAGTACGTCTAAATAGCTCACTGTACCACCTACTTGAATCGCACGCGCACGCTCTTCTAATAATGCATTACGCTCATCAATTTTTCGTTGCAATTCTGCAATGTCTTTCTCTAATTCTGCAATTTCTTGATTCGCTTGATTAATGTCGGCAACAACTTGTTCAATCGATTTATTTGTTTTATTAATTTCCGCATTTAATGTTTGAATTTGTTCTAATAATTGTTCTTGCTTTGTTTGGTTCGTTTTAATTTCTGTACTTTTTTCGTTAATGGAACTATTTAATGCATCTTTTTCTTGTTGTAATTTTTTCTGTTCCTGCTTTAAATCGGAAAGCGATGTCGCATATGCAGCAGGGACTTGTACGATTAATAGTAGCGCCATGAAAACAGCTAGCCATTTCCAAGGCTTTTTACTTCCATTCTTCAATTGGGAATACCCCTTTCTCATAGGCCTAAATTTTTAAAAATTTACGAACAGACATAAAGCTTCCCCAAATCCCAATGAGTAAACCAATGCCCATCAGCAATGCATTTACTTGATATAAAAGTGGTGTCACTTCAAGGAGCTCTAATAGATTCCCTTGAATACGTGGGGCAAGTGTATGGTATAAGTTGTAATATAGGATTGAAACGACAACCATTGGGATAACGGAACCGAGTAGACCAATCCACATACCTTCAAATACAAACGGAATACGTACAAATGAATTGGTAGCCCCTACTAATTTCATAATCTCAATTTCGTCTTTACGCGCAATAATCGTAATGCGAATCGTATTGGAAATTAAGAACATTGCCGTAAACAATAAACCTAAAATTAATACTAATCCGATATTTCGGCTGATATTTAAAAAGCCAAATAACTTCTCTACTTTTCCTTCACCGTACAATACCTCATATGTATGATCCAACTTTTCAATTTGCGCAGCGACATTTGCTGTTTGCTGCGGGTCCACCGCCTTTACATACAATACATTGTGCAATGGGTTATTTTGCTCAAATAAACTTAGTTCCTCACCAAAATCTTTAATTAAGTCTGATAACTCTTGTTCCTTTGGTGAATAGACGACCTCAGCTACATCTGGCAAGTTTTTAATTTGCGCCATCAGCTCTGCCTCAGCTGTCTTCTTTTGTTCTTCATCATTCATAATGTCGATTAACACACGAATTTCCACATCATTTTCTAAATCCGTTGCGACTTTATTTAAATTCATCATAATAATGGCAAACACACCAACGAGCAGTAAAGTGACCGTGACTGCACTAACTGACGCAATGGTCATCCAACTATTACGACCTAATGATTTAAAGCTTTCACGAAAATGACGACGTAACGTTCTACCCTTCATAGCCGTAGTCACCTCCGTATTCATCACGCACAATTAACCCGCCCTCAATCGCAATGACACGCTTGCGCATTGTGTTCACGATTTCACGGTTATGTGTCGCCATGACAATTGTTGTGCCTTGGCGATTAATTTCTTCAAATATATCCATTATTTCCCACGACGTTTCAGGGTCTAGATTTCCAGTCGGTTCGTCTGCGATTAACACTTTCGGCTTATTAACAATGGAGCGCGCAATCGATACACGCTGTTGTTCACCGCCCGAAAGCTCGCTCGGTAACATGCGCACCTTATGTTTTAAACCAACTAGGTCTAACACTTCCATGACACGCTGTCGAATCACCTTTGGATGTTCTTCAATTACTTCCATCGCAAATGCGACATTTTCATACACACTTAGACGTGGTAAAAGCTTAAAATCTTGAAACACAACACCTAATTGACGACGTAAATGTGGTACACGTGCATTTTTTAATGTCGTTAAATTAATCCCAGCTACAATGACTTCGCCCGCTGTTGGCTTTTCTTCTCGATACATTAACTTAATAAAAGTTGATTTCCCGGCACCACTCGGACCAACTACATAGACAAATTCACCTTGGCTAATATTTATAGAAATGCCGTTTGTTGCAACGACACCATTCGGGTACTTTTTTACAACATTCTTCATTTGGATCATTTAACGAAACCACCTAATAATTACTAAATCGAAATTTGTTTTCTCTATCATTATAGCATTTTGAATAGCTAATTTTATTACAGTTTTATTTCATTCTAATACGATAAAATACGACACTCTATCCTCTTACATTCGATAAAAATAGCATAACCCCTTCTTTCAATGTAAATTTCTTGTAATAGTTTTGAAAACTTCGTGAATTCGTAAAATATCTTTGCTCGTTCAAAACAACACAACGAAAAAAGCAAGCCGCCTAAGCGACTTGCCCCCCAAATTATTCACCCTGTGTTGTGTAACGAACGATAATGGAACCTGTACGTGACTCACCAACTAATTTGAGTAATGGTGCATCGGTAATGATTTTATCGAAATGTAATGTTTTGAGTAAAAATTGGTCTTCTTCGACACGCGTTGTCACATCGGCTAATCCTACGTCTGTTCGACCAAAATTCGAAGTAACTTGCCCAGCTAGTGACACATTTTTGGGTACATATATTTCTACAGAGCCCGCCACTGTTCGTGCTTTCACTTTATGTGCGTTGGTAGAAGTTGTTGTCACTACTACATGACCATTAACAGATTCTGCCTCTACTTCTTTCACATCGCCATCAATGTACACACGGCCATTCGCTGTTTCCGCTTCTAAGTCTTGCCCTGCAACGTGACGCGCTTCAATCGCCCCATTCGCTGATTGTAAATCTGCATGCTCAAATGTTGCATGCTCTACGATGACATTACCGTTGTACGTTTTTGCTTTCACAATTTTGGCATCAATATCGTTTAATGTAATCCCACCGTTTAGTAAACGAACAATGAGCACATCATAATGCTTCTCCGGAAGTACTACACGCAGTGCCACATGTGCCATTTTTGCCTGTGTTGTCACTTCAATTTTGCCGTCTTTTAATTCCACAAAACGATCTGTAAAACGATCCATTGCTTCTTGCTCTGTCCCATTTTTGGATGTTTTGACATGTGCTTCAATTTGAATCGTTGATGCTGTCCCTTTTTCAATCGTTACACGACCGTTCGGAATATCAATTTCGAAGCCTCTTACTTCTTCTGCATTAAAGGCGTACGTTTTATCAAATTCCATCTTTTCACCGAACGGGAATTCAACATCCAAGTCCTTTACTTTTGACAGCGTCGTATTCATGAGCGTCATCATACGGCCGCTAAACTCCGATAAATCATGGCGTAACTCATGCATGAGCTCGTCCATCTTTTTATTTAAATCTTTGTTACCTAATTTACTAAATAAATCTTCAAAGCCTGTCGTTTTACGTTTCTTTTCTTGTTCAAATGTTGATTGCTGCCATTCATTTTTTTCTTGCATCGGCTCTACATATGTAGAAGGTGATGAAGATGGCGTGGAGTCTTTTTGTTTTGATAATGCCTCAAGCAATTGAATAGCCTCATCTGCTGAAATCGTTCCGTCTTCCACTAATTTTAAAATCCGTTTACGTTCATCCATCAAAAAAATCCTCCCTTTCGTCATTTACATCATTATACGATGCGGGAGGATAAAAAGTTTCATTCGGACTCTAATTAATTATTAGCTAAAATAGAAGTGGATTGCTCATTCACTTTACTTAGCGCTACTTATTTTACTTTCGCTTGTTCAATGATAGCCGCCATTCGCTGGCGATCACGCTGTAAAATCGGCTTTAAATAGCGGCCTGTATAGCTTGCTTCGACTTCACAAATTTCTTCTGGTGTACCGATAGCGACAATCGTTCCACCTTTATCGCCACCCTCAGGACCAAGGTCGATAATATAATCCGCTGTTTTAATAACATCTAAATTATGCTCAATAACAAGCACCGTCTCCCCATTGTCCACAAGGCGCTGCAATACTTTTAAGAGGCGAGCAATATCCTCGGCATGGAGACCTGTTGTTGGCTCATCTAAAATATAAAATGACTTCCCTGTGGAACGACGATGCAATTCTGATGCTAACTTCACACGTTGCGCCTCACCGCCCGATAAAGTCGTTGCCGGCTGACCAAGCTTCATATAACCAAGCCCGACATCCACAATTGTTTGCAATTTACGATGGATTTTCGGGATATTTTCAAAGAAGACGACTGCATCTTCAATCGTCATATCGAGTACATCGGCAATATTTTTTTCTTTGTATCGTACTTCGAGTGTTTCACGATTATAACGCTTCCCGTGACATACTTCACATGGTACATACACATCCGGTAAAAAGTGCATTTCAATTTTAATAATCCCGTCACCACGACAAGCTTCACAGCGTCCCCCTTTGACATTAAAGGAGAACCGCCCTTTTTTATAGCCCCGCACCTTCGCTTCATTCGTTGCTGCAAAGACATCCCGAATATCATCAAACACACCTGTATACGTTGCCGGATTGGAACGTGGTGTACGACCGATTGGTGATTGGTCAATATCGATGACTTTTTCAAGCTGTTCGATCCCTTTCACTTCTTTATGTGCACCGGGTTTCACTTTTGCACGATTTAATTTTTGTGCCAGCGACTTATATAAAATTTCATTAATCAATGTGGACTTCCCAGAGCCCGATACACCTGTTACCGCAACAAACAATCCAAGTGGCACATCCACATGTACTTTTTTCAAATTGTTTTCAGATGCGCCTTTAATCGTGAGCTTACGGCCGTCTAATGGGCGACGTTCAATCGGTAGTGGAATAAACTTTTTCCCGCTTAAATATTGCCCTGTTATTGATGCATCATTATTCATGACCTCTTGCGGTGTGCCTTGTGCCACAATGGTGCCACCATGTACCCCTGCACCAGGACCTACATCGATTAAATAATCAGCTGCCATCATCGTATCTTCATCATGCTCGACAACAATCAATGTATTGCCCAAATCACGCATATTTTGAAGCGTTGAAATGAGACGATCATTATCACGCTGATGGAGACCAATGGACGGCTCGTCCAAAATATAGAGCACCCCTGTTAAACGAGAGCCAATTTGCGTGGCAAGGCGAATCCGCTGCGCTTCCCCGCCAGAAAGCGTTCCTGCTGCACGACTTAATGTTAAATAATCAAGCCCTACATTCATTAGGAAGCCTAACCGTTCATTAATTTCACGTAAAATTAAACGCGCAATTTGCCGATCTTTTTCTGATAATACTAGCGACTCGAAAAAGTATTGTGCTTCTTGAATGGCATATTGCGTTACTTCCGCAATGTGCTTGTCACCCACTTTAACAGCAAGGGACTCTGGCTTTAAACGATAGCCTTTACAGCTCGGGCAAGCCTGCTCTGCCATATACTTTTCCATCTGCTCCCGTACATAATCAGATGTTGTCTCTTTAAAGCGGCGTTCAATATTTTTTAATACCCCTTCAAATTCAACCATTTGTGAATGGGTACGCCCATAATCATTCGTATACGTAAATTCGATTTTGTCTTTACCAGAGCCGTTTAAAATTTTGTTTAATTGCTCTTTAGGTAGCTCTTTTACAGGCACATCCATAGGGATTTGATAATGTGCACATACCGCCTTTAGTAACTGCGGATAATACTGCGAACTTGTCGGTTCCCACGGGGCAATGGCATGCTCAAGTAGTGTACGGTCCCAATCTGGAATGACTAAATCCGGATCAACCTCCATTTTCATGCCGAGCCCGTCACAGGATGTACATGCCCCAAACGGACTGTTAAACGAGAACATGCGCGGCTCTAATTCTCCAATCGAGAAGCCACAATGTGGACAGGCATGATGCTCGCTAAATAATAGCTCCTCCTGCTCCATCACATCGACTAATACACGCCCTTCTGCTAAACGAAGAGCTGCTTCTAGTGAATCACTTAACCGCGTGGCAATTCCTTCTTTTATCACAATCCGGTCCACGACTACTTCAATCGTATGCTTTTTATTTTTATCGAGTTCAATATTGTCATCTAAATCTCGTAACTCACCATTTACGCGAACACGTACATAGCCTTGCTTTTTTAAATCTTCTAATAGCTTCACATGCGTCCCTTTTTTCCCTTCTACAATCGGTGCTAAGAGCTGCATTTTTGTACGTTCTGGATATTCAAGTAAACGGTCCACCATTTGCTCAATTGTTTGCGACGTAATTTCAATGCCATGATTGGGACAAACCGGCTTACCCACACGTGCAAATAGCAGACGTAAGTAATCATAAATTTCCGTTACCGTACCTACTGTCGAACGCGGGTTACGACTCGTTGTTTTTTGATCAATGGAAATCGCGGGTGATAATCCTTCAATTGTGTCCACATCTGGTTTATCCATTTGTCCAAGGAACTGCCGTGCATAGGCCGATAAACTTTCTACGTAGCGACGCTGCCCTTCTGCATAAATCGTATCGAAAGCGAGTGACGATTTACCTGATCCCGATAAACCTGTTAATACAACAAGTTGATCACGTGGAATCGTTACATTAATATTTTTTAAATTATGTGCCCGTGCACCTTGTACAACAATTTCGGTATTTTTCACGTTTTGTCACCTTTCTGCTTTCAGTTCAAAAATCGTATCACGTAGTTCTGCCGCACGCTCGAAATCAAGCGCCTTTGCCGCATCTTTCATTTCGATTTCAAGTGTTGCAATGAGCTTGTCTAACTCTGCTTTCGTCAGCTTCTTCCCTTTCGTCACTTTTGTGACATACGTTTCTTCCGCTTCCGCCGCTTGTGTCGCACGAATAATATCAGGAATTTTCTTAATAATCGTTTGCGGCACAATGCCGTGTTCTTGATTGTATGCTTCTTGCATCGAGCGACGACGCTTCGTTTCATCAATCGCTTTTTTCATAGAATCTGTCATATTATTTGCATACATGAGGACATGCCCATTCGCATTACGTGCGGCACGACCGATTGTTTGAATTAACGAACGCTCCGAACGCAAGAAACCTTCCTTATCTGCATCTAAAATCGCGACTAACGATACTTCCGGAATATCTAGTCCCTCTCGTAGTAAGTTAATACCGATAAGGACATCGTACGTGCCTTTACGCAATTCACGAATAATTTCAATCCGTTCGAGCGTCTTAATTTCCGAGTGCAAATATTCTACTTTTAAGCCCATTTCTTTTAAATAATCCGTTAAATCTTCGGACATTTTTTTCGTTAATGTCGTCACTAACACGCGCTCATTTTGACGAATCCGTTCATGAATTTCATCAATTAAATCATCAATTTGTCCTTCGATTGGGCGAACGTCAATCGTTGGATCAAGTAATCCAGTCGGGCGAATAATTTGCTCTACCATCTCAGGTGTATGCTCTAGCTCATACGGTCCAGGTGTAGCCGATACATAAATCGCTTGCGACACTTTAGACAAAAACTCATCAAACTTCAGTGGACGGTTATCGAGTGCAGACGGCAAACGGAAACCGTGGTCGACTAACACTTGCTTTCGCGCTTGGTCTCCGTTATACATCCCGCGCACTTGTGGTAATGTGACGTGACTTTCATCGATAACGAGTAAGAAATCTTCTGGGAAGTAATCGAGTAATGTATACGGTGTTGCGCCTGCTTCACGCAACGTTAAATGGCGCGAATAGTTTTCAATGCCCGAACAAAAGCCCATTTCACGCATCATTTCTAAATCGTAATTAGTCCGTTGCTCGAGACGCTGTGCTTCTAATAACTTGTCTTCTGCGCGGAATTTTTCAAGCTGCCACTCTAGCTCTACTTCAATATTGTCAATCGCTTTTTTCATTTTTTCCTCGCGTGTGACGAAGTGAGAAGCAGGGAAAATCGCTACATGCTCACGCTCACCCAGCACTTCACCAGTAAGGGCATCAACCTCGCGAATACGGTCTACTTCATCCCCGAAAAATTCAACGCGAATACAATGCTCATCACGAGAGGCAGGGAAAATCTCAACGACATCCCCGCGCACCCGAAATGTTCCACGTGTAAAATTGACATCATTGCGCTCATATTGCACATCGACAAGCCTTCGTAGCAATTGATTACGCTCTATCTCCATCCCTGTCCGAATCGATACGACCATCTCACGGTATTCTTCTGGTGACCCTAAACCATAAATACAAGATACCGATGCGATAATAATGACATCTCGTCGCTCAAATAATGCTGATGTAGCAGAATGTCGCAGTTTATCAATTTCGTCATTCACACTCGAATCTTTCTCGATATACGTATCGGTTTGTGGCACATACGCTTCTGGTTGATAGTAATCGTAATAGCTCACAAAATATTCAACCGCATTATTCGGGAAAAACTCTTTAAACTCGCTATATAATTGACCTGCAAGTGTTTTATTATGCGCCATCACAAGAGTTGGCTTATTCACTTCTTTAATCACATTCGAAATTGTAAATGTTTTTCCTGTTCCGGTTGCACCGAGTAATGTTTGATGGCGCTTGCCGTCTTTTACTCCCTTCACGAGTTCCGCAATCGCTGTAGGTTGATCGCCACTCGGTCGGTAGCTGGACTGTATATCAAATGTTTCCCTCATTGTCTATCGTCCTTTCTCTATATCCGTAAACATATTTTAACATACCCTATTACAATAATCGACAAATAAACGAACGTATATTCTATTAAATATTACTAGAAAAGCAATTCACATTAAATAGGCACAAAAAAATCGCTACGAAATATCCGCAGCGATTTTTATCTATTCTTTTTTAATTTCTTCCTGTAAACATTGTAATTCTTCACAATATTGCTGGAATGCTTGTTCATTTCGTTCATCTAATGATATATCGATGAGTTGCTTTAGCTGGTCAATGCGTTGTAGTCGCTGTAACCTGCCTAAAAATAAATCCAAATAAATGTCGTTCAACAGCTTTTCACTTTCCATTTCCTTTGGGTATTGCCCGACCGCTCGTAAAAAATCTGTATACGAATAATATTTATCCATCGATATCACCCCGATACCCTTTTTGCTATTATACAAAAAATAAGGTCCAATTTGCAATATTTTCTGAATAATTAAATTTAAATTTCAGAATTTTCTAATTTTATATTGCTTTTTATTTACGAATGAGTATTATTGTAAATAACCATGCTAACAAAGGAGGGGTATAATTGACTAGACCACACGACTTCACACCAGATTACACAATCAATCGTGATACGTATCTACTACAATCTATTCGCCACGGCCAAAAAAATCATACACTTGTTTATGAAAAAAGAGGCATTTTTCATGTACCCAAAAAATCTCTTAAACTCGTAGACAACGCTTGCAAAAGTATGGGCAGCAGCTATCGCACAGCTACCGAAAGAGCTAAACAACTCCTTGCAGACAATAAACATAAGCTCCCTATTGTCATTGGTGTAGATAGCGGCTACCAACCGTACATCATGTTTCCTCTCTATTCACCTAGATCTGAGCATAATATTTGGATTGCCTATAACGCGGTCACAAATATTATGAATCATAAAACACATGTCACAGTGACCTTTAAAGATAAGATCGATATCAATTTGCCAGTCTTAATTTCCTCTTTCAACAATCAATATGTCACGGCAGCGATGTTATTTAAAGCTGTTTATAAAGATTGGCACCGTTTTAACCCACCTATGTAACCTGACATATTCGCTTTTCATTGCGAGGGCGTATATTTGAATATCGATACATACTATAGCATTTACATACAGAACAAGATATTCCATTACTGCCACCATGACGTATACATATTATTCCCCCTGTACATACGCCTTTGCATTTTTTAGATGGTTGCCCATGTATTTTAAATCAAACCCAAGCACGTTCTAGTACAAAATAAAAACGCCTAGCCTTAAGTGACTAGACGATTCTTAATGGATTATTTAGCGATTCTCGAACGAAGATATGCGTTAATGAAGGCATCTAAATCACCATCCATTACAGCGCCAGTATTCCCTGTTTCTTCATTTGTACGGTGATCTTTTACCATGGAGTACGGATGGAAAACATATGAACGAATTTGCGAGCCCCAACCGATTTCCTTTTGCTCACCGCGAATTTCAGCTAATTGTTGCTCTTGCTTTTCAATTTCTAATTGATACAGTTTCGCTTTTAACATTTTCATTGCATGCTCACGGTTTTTAATTTGTGAACGCTCCGATTGACACTGTACAACAACCCCTGTTGGTGTATGCGTAATACGAACAGCTGAATCTGTTGTATTAATATGCTGACCACCAGCACCTGTCGCACGATACGTATCAATTTTTAAATCTTCTGTACGAACTTCGATTTCGATTTCATCGTTAAACTCTGGCATCACGTCACATGATACGAACGATGTATGGCGGCGTCCGGATGAATCAAACGGCGAAATCCGTACAAGACGGTGTACACCTTTTTCTGCTTTTAAATAGCCATAAGCATTATGACCAGAGATTTTCAACGTAACCGATTTAATCCCCGCTTCATCACCAGGTAAATAATCCAGTGTTTCTACTTTGAAGCCGCGCTTGTCTGCCCAACGTGTATACATACGCAGTAGCATCGAACCCCAGTCTTGAGACTCTGTACCTCCAGCACCCGGGTGAAGCTCTAAAATCGCATTATTTTTATCGTAGGGCTCCGATAATAGCATTTGCAGTTCGAAATCTGCCATTTTCACTTCAAATTGGTCTAATTCTGATCCTAGTTCTGCTTGTAAATCGTCATCTGGCTCTTCTTTTAATAGCTCTAACGTCATTTCAAGATTTTCTTGCGTTGATAATAAATCGTTATATTCATTCACGATGGCTTTAATGCCATTCGCTTCATTAATAACCGTTTGCGCTGCTTGCTGATCATTCCAGAAATCAGGCATTAACATCATTTCATCCAATTCTTGAATACGTGCCTCTTTGTTTTCTAAGTCAAAGAGACCCCCTGAAGTCCGCTAACTTAGTAGCTGTAGTTTCAAGGATATTTCTTGCTTCTGCTAATTCAATCATCATTCAAAATCCTCCAAGTACAAATTAGAAAAACACATCTCGACCGCTTTTTGGTCGAGATGGTGTTTTAGTGTATCATGCACGCTCTAGTATACACTCACGCTGAACGAGCAAAATCTCACTCTATACAGGCATAATTCAGCCGAACGAGCATAACCACTTAAATATAACTCCTTAAACAGCAACAGAATTTTTTTATTCTGCTACCCCGTGACAGTTTTTATACTTTTTGCCACTACCACATGGACATAAATCGTTACGGCCGATTTCTGCAGCTTTACGAACCGGCATTTTTTTCGGCTTTGCAGCGCCCTCTTCTTTCGGATTCACCGCTTGCCCTTTCGCTACTTCTTCGCGTTGTAAGTTGTTGCGAATTTCAGCTTTCATCGCATACTTCGTCACATCTTCTCGAATGGAAGCAACCATGTCCTCGAACATCGCAAAACCTTCTTGCTGGTATTCACGCAGCGGATCATTTTGACCGTATGCACGTAAATGAATCCCTTGACGCAGTTGATCCATCGCATCGATATGGTCAATCCATTTCGTATCAATGGCACGAAGTAAAATGACTTTTTCGAACTCGCGCATCCGTTCAGGCGTTAATACTTCTTCCTTCTCATTATAACGAACTGTGACAACTTCTTTAATTACATTCACGATTTGCTCAGCTGTTAAGCCTTCAAAATCAGTGACAGTTAACTCCCCTTCATCCAGTAAGTTCCCCGAAATGTAATCGACAAGCGCCTGTAAGTTCCACTCTTTTTGTTCACCTTGTGTATGAATCGCCACTGCATTTTCAATGGACTCATGAATCATATTCTCCACAAGGCCGCGCATGTTATCTGTTTCCAGCACTTCTTCACGTTCTTTATAAATTACTTCACGTTGCTGGCGTAATACATCATCGTATTGTAATAAACGTTTACGCGCATCAAAGTTGTTACCCTCTACACGTTTTTGGGCGGATTCAACTGCTTTTGACACCATTCTCGATTGAATTGGCTGTGAATCATCCATCCCGAGCTTTGTCATCATATTTTTCATATTGTCAGAACCGAAACGGCGCATTAAATCATCTTCTAAAGACAAGTAAAACTGTGTCACACCGACGTTCCCTTGACGACCTGAACGACCGCGCAACTGATTGTCGATACGGCGAGATTCATGGCGTTCTGTACCAATAACAGCTAAGCCACCAACCTCTAGTACGCCTTCACCTGGTTTAATATCCGTACCACGACCGGCCATATTCGTCGCAATCGTTACGGCCCCTTTGTTCCCCGCATTGGCGATAATTTCCGCTTCACGCTCATGGTTTTTCGCATTTAATACATTATGTGGAATTTTATATTTCGTTAGTAATTTCGAAATAATTTCAGACGTTTCAATGGCGACTGTACCGACTAAGATTGGCTGCCCTGCTTGATGACGTTCTGCAATATCTTTCGCAACTGCTTCAAATTTCCCTTGCATCGATGCATAAATTAAATCTGGCTTATCATCACGTGCAATCGGCTTATTCGTTGGAATCACGATGACTTGCATGTTATAAATATTGCGGAATTCCTCTTCCTCTGTCTTCGCTGTACCAGTCATGCCAGAAAGCTTTTCGTACATACGGAAGTAGTTTTGGAACGTAATCGTCGCCATTGTCATCGATTCATTTTGGATATCTAACGCTTCTTTTGCCTCGATTGCTTGGTGTAAACCGTCTGAATAGCGACGCCCCTTCATTAAACGCCCCGTAAAGCCATCAACGATGATTACTTCGCCGTCTTGCACAACGTAATCGACATCACGATGCATAGATACATGCGCTTTTAATGACTGGTTAATCGCATGATTCAAGCGAACATGTGATAAATCAAATAAATTATCGATGCCAAATGCACGCTCTGCCTTCTCAATTCCTGCTTCCGTTAATGTTACACCTTTGGAAGATTCATCGTAATTGTAGTCCTCTTCGGCTTTTAACATACGCACAAATGCATTCGATTGTACATACAGCTGCGCCATTTTGCCAGCCTGTCCAGAAATGATTAACGGCGTACGTGCCTCATCGATTAAAATCGAGTCGACCTCATCAATTACGGCATAGTGAAGCGGGCGCTGTACTTTATCTTCCTTGTACAACACCATATTATCACGTAAATAATCAAACCCGAGCTCGTTGTTCGTTGAATACGTAATATCCGCTGCATAAGCGTCGCGTTTAGCATTTTTATCTAAACTATTTAAGTTCAAACCAACTGTTAAACCAAGCCAGTTATATAGCTCGCCCATCTCTGTTGCGTCACGTGTTGCTAAGTATTCATTGACTGTCACAACATGGACACCTTTACCTGTTAAAGCATTTAAGTAAACGGCCATTGTGGCCGTTAACGTTTTCCCTTCCCCGGTTTTCATTTCCGAGATATTGCCGTCATGTAACGATGCAGCCCCCATGACTTGTACACGGTATGGGAACATGCCTAATACACGCTTCGCTGCTTCACGCGCTACCGCAAATGCTTCTGGTAATAGCGCATCTAACGATTCCCCATTTTCATAACGTTGTTTAAAATCTGGTGTTTTCGCTTGTAGTTGCTCATCTGAAAGACTAGCCATTTGACCCGCTAACGCCTCTACCTGATCCGCAATCTTTTCTAAGCGTTTTACTTCTTTTTTATTGAAATCAAACATTTTATTTAAGATGTTTAGCATGAATTGTCACTTCCCGTTTAGTATCACATTTCATTTTAGCATTTAGGTATGAGGTGGTGCAAACTGACAGCCGTAAATAAGTAAAAAGCCCTCGCGTTACACGAGGACTTAGTGTTTCGTTAAGTTGTTTCAATTAAGCCGTATTTTCCATCTTTTCGTTTGTACACAATGTTCGTGCTGTCTGATTCTGCATCTGTGTAAATGTAGAAATCATGACCAAGCATGTTCATTTGAAGAATCGCCTCTTCTTGATCCATTGGTTTTAGGTCAAATTGCTTTGTACGAACAATTGCGTATTCTTCTTCCTGCTCCACTTCTGCCCCAGGTTGCACAATATTCGCAAAGTGTAAACCAGCACCCTCACGCTCACGGAATTTACGGTTTACTTTTGTTTTATGCTTACGGATTTGACGCTCTAACTTATCCACAATTAAGTCGACAGCTGCGTACATATCGTTATGACGTTCTTCAGCACGAAGCGTCACATTTTTCATCGGAATCGTTACTTCTACTTTCGTTTGTTTGTCATTGTACACTTTGAGGTTAACGTTTGCTGTTGCATTGACGTCCTCATTAAAATAGCGTTCAACTTTATCCACTTTCGTCTCTACATACTCGCGAATCGCTGGAGTTACCTCAATGTTTTCGCCACGAATGTTAAACTTTAGCATGTAAACTCCTCCTTCATTACGGCTATAATACTTAGTTCGACAATCTTACAAAGAATCCTGCTTATTCGAAAAATATTTTTTTAATTTACCCATTAATTTTCGGTTTTAAAACTTCCTTACGTCTCCGCATTTTCAGCTCACCAATAATTAAATTTTCGATAGCAGATTGATCATAAAAGACAATACCATAATGATACCCGCTTCCGAAATTTTTAGACCATACAACTTCACCAACTGCTTTAATTTGTGTCGTATCAAGAACAAATGAAATTTCTAACTGCAACATATCATTTTTATGCTCACTTAAATCGACTTCCAATCTCAGCTTCATACCGCGTGGACTAATGTCTAAAACCTGTCCTGTGGCAGATGTTCCATCTCCATGTAACGGCTTTCCGTTGATAAGAATCACGATTTTCGCTTCAAGCGGCTCACCAAATGCGTAACGAAATCCTTCTTTTCTTTTAAATAGCATGACACTACCCCCAATTGCTTACTCCTACTGCTTATTATCTTATACTTAGTAAGATGTAGTCTATCACCTTATTCACTATTTTTACCACATTTTAAATGCATAATTTAAGTAGTAAAATACTAATTTTTTCCTTTTATATGACAATTTATTGTTATTTTATAAAATAAAAAGACTCCTGCTCTTTAGTGTAGAACAGGAGTCTTAAAGTTTGCTTAAACTGCATCAATACTACTTACAGTTCCTCATAGCCTTCTTTCTTTTCCTTAACCGTATATGCTACTCGATAACCATCACAAACAACAGTAATCTCTTTACGCGGCTTTCCATAAATAAATGGTTGTGAATATTGATTATCTAAAAATTTGGAGCGCAAAATATGCGCTGTATGCCATCGATTTTTAAATGACCGCAAAGAAACAGGGATAGTTATAGAAAGTCCTCCATGTAAAATCACCTTTGTCTCTTCTTGACTAACAGCAAGCGGTATCTTTATGGCGTGTAATGCAAACCAAACACAATCTATATTAGCCGGTGATTCTGAAGGAAACCAAACAATTTTATGTTCAAGATCAATCATGAACGGAAACATACTAGTCGACCCTAACATTGCCTCTGCCGCATCTTTAGCACCACGTAAACTAGAGCCAATTCGAAATAAATTGTCATTAAAAATAGCAAGCGGTGGTTTAGGATGATGATATATTTGCTGATCATGCAAAATAACCGAATGAACTTCTCCATTGTCTGTTGAATGTGACCAAATAGCAGATGACTTCATTGTCAGATTAAACTTTTCAAATTGTTTCACTGTAAAAATCCCCCTTTTTTAAAATTAGTTACTTTAATTTTAGAAAAAAAGGAGTATACTTAGCTTAAGGCAGGTATACTCCTGTCTTCTGAAACCCTTGAGCGCAGTCTTGCCGGACCTAGCCGCTTAAGGGTTTTGCTATGTCTTTACGGAAATCGCTCACATTTTTCTCACCTCCTTTACTATAAAATAGGTGGTCAAAACAGCAATCTATTCCATTTCAATGTTTTAAGTGGGAATCATACAATACTGCAAAAGGAGAGTAGGTGTATATTACAATTAAAATATGGTGACTCTTTTATTCTCCCAGTAATTTCTTCAAACAAAACAAGTAAACGATCGTTACCATTGTGTGAGTTGTTACCCGAATGCATTCCATATCAAAATGTAATTTGTGTAGTGTTCATCTAGAGGATTATTTTTAATACATGTACTGCGGAGATATTTACATAAAATTTTAGTTTTTCATGACAATTTTCCCCCTTTTATTTACCATACTATAAACATATTAAACTAAATTTAGGAAAATTGGAATAATTTTCTGAATTTTAAGAAAAAAATTTTTGAAATGCCGAAATGTAGCCACGTTATAACTTCTACTGAGAAAGAACAAAAGCCACATTCAGTCAATCCCAAATGCGGCTCATAATGTAGCAATCATTGTAAATACAATCTCAATGATGCTTGCAGTTGTTCCATTCGCTTCATACTAGCTGTTTCACTTTGTGCTTTGACCCCAATATAAAACTTACACTTCGGCTCTGTACCAGACGGGCGCACACAAATCCACGATTCATCGGCTAACATAAACTTCACGACATCGGCTTTCGGTAGCCCGTTTATGTTACCCAGTCGGTAGTCTTCCATTTGCTCAACGGCTATACCTGCAAATGAGGTTGGGGGATGTTGGCGGAATGTCTCCATAATGGAGGCCATTTTTTGCTGCCCTTCGATTCCTTCAAATGTCAATGATACAAGCGCTTCCTTGTACCAGCCTAACTCTTCATACAAATGATAGAGCACATCCAGTAATGTTTGCCCTTGTGCTTTATAATACGCAGCCATTTCTGCGGTTAACAGCGCCATTTGTACAGCATCTTTATCTCGAACAAAATCCCCCGCTAAGTATCCGTAGCTTTCCTCATAGCCGAACATAAAGGCATACTCGCCTGTTTGTTCCCACTCCGCAATCTTCTCTGCAATGAACTTAAAGCCTGTTAATGTATTGATTGTTGTCACACCATACTTACTGGCAATCGCTGTTCCTAACTCTGATGTGACAATCGTTTTAATCATTGCGGCATTTTGTGGAATACATTTCGTTTGTAAAATGTAGTTTAACAACAATGCACCAAGTTGATTGCCCGTTAAGAACTTATACTCACCGTCCCACACAGCAACGCCAAGACGATCTGCATCTGGATCTGTCGCAAGCAGTAAGTCTGCTTCCACTTGATATCCAAGCGCAATCGCAAGTTTAAATGCCTCTACCTCCTCTGGATTTGGATAGGCAACGGTTGGAAACTCACCAGACGGAATCGCTTGCTCCTCCACAATATGCAGATTTATAAAACCCGCTTCTCGTAATGCGCGTGTTGTCGGTACAAGACCTGCCCCATGTAAAGGTGTGTATACAAGCCGTAAAGCTTTCTTCCGTGCTGTGGCAAACGATTGTAATGCCGTGTTATACGCATCATCTAGCTCGTCTAACATTTCCATACAGAAGCCAGAAGCTAACAATTGTTCACGAGGAAGCGCCTGAATCTCAAAAATATCTTCCACCGCATTCATATGGGATACAATTTTATCGGCAAATTGCGGTGTGAGCTGTGCCCCGTCCTCGCCGTACACTTTAAAGCCGTTATACTGCTTCGGATTATGACTCGCTGTAATGACCACACCTGCATAAGCATGTAATTGTCGTACCGCAAAGCTTAGCTCAGGTGTAGGACGGGTTTCAGTAAAGACATAGCTTTTAATATGATGCGCGGCTAAAACGCCCGCTGTCTCATAGGCGAAAGCCTGTGAGAAATGCCGCGTATCATAAGCAATGACCACACCGCGTCGTTTCGCTTCTTGTCCTTGCTGCTCGATTTCACGCGCTAACCCTTCAGCGACGAGACGAATCGTATGGATGTTCATGCGATTTGTCCCCGCTCCCAGCTTCCCGCGCATACCGCCTGTGCCAAATGGAACCGTTTGATAGAAGCGATCAGCGATTTCCGTTTCGTCCGTAATGGCTTGTAGCTCATTCTTGTAAAAAGAAGATTGTACCCACTGATGATATACCGTTTTCATCATAAAACCTCACAATCGTTTCAAGTTAAAAGGTGATAAATATTACCTACTATGTATATGCTCTGATACTTCCAATATACTCTTGATGACAGCAAAAAGGACCCAACTTTGACATAAGCGGGTCCTTTTCTTTTAAACTTGCTCTACATTCTCATATTGCTGCTGGCGTGTAATTTTAATAACTTCTTTCCATGTATCACGGAATTCCGTTACTAAACCTTCTACCTCTTCAATAATCGCTACATCATTTTGAATGTTCGCTTCAACAAGGCGACGGTTCATGTATTCATATAATGGGAGCATTTGCTTCGAGATATCGATGTCCATGTTTAACGTTGTCATTAATTCATCGATAATTGCTCCTGCTTTTAGAATATTTATATTTTGCTCTTCAATATTTTTATTCTGCATCGCTACTTTTGCTTTGCCTAAAAATTTAATACAACCGTTGTATAACATTAAAGTTAATTCCCCTGGAGATGCGGTTGTAACACTGTTTTGTTTGTATGCATTTTGTGCTGCTATATTCGCTGCCAAAAAGATCCACTCCTTAAAAAGAATTGTTAAATATAAATTAAGCTACATTAGATTTTTTCGTCTACAATCATTCCAACTAACTTTTGCATTTCATAAAATGCATTTAATAAACGCTCAGGCGGAATCTCTTTTATTACTTCCTCCGTTTTTGAATCTACTAAGCGCACAAAATATCGATTAAGCCCTTCGTGAAAAACAAACTTAGAATCCTTCTGTTCAGTTTGTAAAAATTCATTAATAGACTCTACAGCGTTTTCTAACTGCTCTTTCGTATATTCTTTCTTTTCTGACCCATTATTTTTGCCACTTGATTCTGTCGTTCGAGACTTTTCTTGTAATTGAGCATTCGATGTTTTTTTAGAAGTATCAACAGGTTTATGTTGTGCTACGAGCGTTTGACCTGTGTTTAATGGCGCATCCATCCTTTGTAAATCAACATCCATAGGACATTCCTCCAAGTCCATTCATACTTTATAATGTTTTTATCGACTGAACTACTACTTTTAATTCTTTTTATCATAATACATGCCATCCATTACACGTACGGTAGCATATGGATTATAATATTGTACTTCATTTTTCTTGGCATTTTGCAAATTAGCCAAATCTCGCTTAATCGAATCCATTACTTTCGTCAATCTCTCTAGAATACCTTTGTCTAATTCTTTCAGTGTACAATGCATCTGATTTTGCTCATCAAAGCGAAACCCTTTATCTACTACCGTGTCAATGCTTAACTTGCGTTGATCTAGTAATTGATGGATTTGCTCAATATATTCATCGCGTTCTTCATTACTAGGTATATCCCCCAACATCTTATACAAGCGCACTGATATTTGTAATAATTGTTCTACAGACTGCATAGTACACCCCCTATCTCACTTAATATATAGCTTTATCTTCCTTACATAAAGATACTTGCCTGCTCACTTGCTTTATTCATCGCTTGTTCCATTGCTGTGAATTGTTTCCAATATGTTTGTTCAATTGTTTCCAATCTTCGTTTTAAATTATCCATTCTCTCGACAGTTGATTTTAGATCGCGACCAATAGCAAACTTATCCTCCGACATATTAGAACGACCCGCTTTAGTCTCAATAGCAAGCTTGAAGCTAGTTAATGAATCTCGAATCTTTTTCACAAAGCCACGCGTATCTGCTTCAACAGTGATTTCTACTCCTGTACTTGAATCTACTTTCGTTACAGTACCATTTGCATCTCCTGTACTTGTTAAAAGTTGCTCTACAGCCTCTGGATTTTCCGTTAAAGCTTTTCTTAATTTATCTTCATCGATTTCTAACATACCACCATCGTTGTAGTTTTTCGTTGTTGTAATACCAATTTTGAAAAGTGTATCAAAATTAGAATCTTCTACACCAGGGTTAGATTGATAGATTAATGACCTCATGTTAGACAAGCCAGCACGTAAAATACTATCCCTACTTAATAGTCCACTTTTCGCTTTTTCATCCCAAAGTTTTACTTCGCTTTCTGACAATTCTTTTCTTTGTTCCTCTGTTAAAGGCGGATAATCGCTATAGCGTGTTTCTTTTGTTTGATTCGTTAAATCTTTGACAAATTCATTGTAAGTTTTAACAAAATCCTTCACCTTGTCTACCATTTCATCTATATTACTCGTAGCAGAAATAGAAACAGGTGTATCTTGATCAAACTTCTCCTTTAACGTCAAATTATAGCCAGAAATAGAAATTTGATTAGTTGTGCGCTCTGTTTCGATACCATTAACTGTGAATAAAGCGTTTTGACCTTCTATTATCTTTGCTTTTTTACTCGCATCTGGGTTAAATAAATCATCCGCTGAAAATCCAAGCGCATCCGCACCTGTAAGTACAATTTCTGGTCCATCTTTTACATCACCTGTATTTTTAGCTGTAAAAGAGAAGCGTCCATTTTCAAAAAGAGCTGTCACTCCTGCATTACTAGAATTGACTTTACTAATGAACTGATCTATCGTCATATCTTCTGTAATATTAATTTTTGTATCTCCTTCTGCTAATAATCCATTACTTTGGATTGCATTAATCTCAATTGTCGAGCCCGCTTGTACACCTAACTCACTTAATTTTGTTGAGCCTGTCGCACTTTCGTGTTTTTGTGCCCCTATTAAACGACCAGCTGAAGCTAATTGCTTCACTTCCTCAACACTTATAGTACCAGTCGCGCTGCCTGTTGCTTTAGCATCTACTAATTTAGAGTTCGAACTAGCAGCCGTTTTGCTATTAAGCTCCTTCAATACTAAGTTATCCGCCATATACGTATCAAACGTTTGAATCTTTGTATTGACTGCTCGATAAGCATCGCGTTGCCATTCTGCAATTTGTTTCTTTTGAAATAGCTTATCTAGCGGTGCTCTCTGTGTTGCCATCATTTTTTTTACAAGCCCATCAACATCCATACCTGAAACTAAACCGCCAATTCTATTTACCATGATTCTTTTCCTCCTTCATATTCAACCATAAAAAACTCATCGCAATCTCAAAAATTATCTTTTTACTCTAATTTATGACCCTTCTTTTACAGGAAATCTATCACATAAATTCCTTGAGCCTGGTTACCATACAAGTACTATTACCAATATTATCGACTAAAATCGAAAGTATTATAGCTATTGTTAGAAAGATTTATAAGGAAATAAAAGTGCCTCTCACAAACTTTCACTTATAAGAGACATTTTTAATCAGGAAGTTAGAACTAACTCGAAATGCAAAAAAACAACCTTTTTTCAATAAAATGGAGGAAAAATCAAACGTAAAAGTCGAAAATAAACAATCGAAAATTATTGAAGCTTTTTTCCCCTCCCTCTCTAATTATAATTTTTATGTAAAAATCTCATCTTTTTTCCCCTCGTTTTTCTCCATCCTACTGTTCTGGGTATACGGCTTATAAATAAATAAGTGACAACCAGGGCCTATCACCCTAAGTTGTCACTTATTTCAAAATTTAGATTGTTTTTGTGATTTTTTCAGCATCAATCGATACTTATAGGTGATAGGGTAGACTTGAGTGATATTTGAAAAAAACGAGGGAGCGGGACTTTGGTTATGGAATAATTATATAAAACCCTTCATCATCCACTCACAAACAAAAAAGTCTCGTTCCACATCAATATCAAAAGATCGTTCCTCTGGCATTTCATAAGCAATTGTTGTGGGCGTTAGAAAATTTTTCGTTTTCTTTAATTCTTCCACCTTCGCCACATATATAGCACCGTTTAATATATAAGCTTTCGGTAAATCTTGCCTTCTTACAACTAAAGGTGTATCTATTAGCGGTTGCATTACACCGTGTTCTTTGAATGTGTACATCCAGTAAGGCGATTGTGTCGCTTCTACTACAGACACACAAAAAGCAAGCTCATTTTCTAGTATCTTCTCAATAGCTCCATCAATATCTTCTGTTGTTCTTAAAGGAGAAGTCGGTTGAAGTACTACGACATAGTCATAACCTGGACATTGCTCTATTGCGTGTAAAATAGGCGCTACACCAGGTGTATCATCCGCAGCTAAATGAGCGGGTCTCATGAAAGGAACTTCTGCACCGTATTCTTTCGCGACTGCATAAATTTCTTCATCATCTGTCGAAACAATCGTTGTCGTAATGTATTTCGATTTTTTAGCCGCTTCAATTGTCCAAGCAATGAGCGGCTTTTCTGCTAATAGTTTAATATTTTTGCGTGGCACACCTTTTGATCCACCACGCGCGGGAATTACGGCTAAAAATCTCGTTGTCATATATCTAACCTCCCAAACTCTTCATTCGCTCGGTAAAAATCATCCATCTGCCCAATATCCAGCCAATACTCATGAATTGGAAATGCAGCTGTTTTTTTCCCCGCTACCATTAATTGCTCAAACAATGTTGGCATATCATAAAATTCATCTTGTGGTATAAAATCTAATGCTTCAGGACTGAGTATATAAATTCCTGCATTTATAAAGCTACGGTGTACAGGCTTTTCTTTTATATTGATGAGGTTCGCCCCATCTGTTTCAATCACACCATATGGTATTTGAAACTCATACTCACGCACACACATCGTTGCGATGGCTTCATGTTCTTCATGAAATTGCATCAATTGATCGAAGTTGATTTGCGTCAACAAATCACCATTCATGACAAAAAAAGGTGCTGTCGGACGCTCTTTTAACAATGACAAGGCGCCAGCTGTTCCCATTCTTTTTTGCTCTTCAACATAATCAATCGTGATTCCAAAATCATTGCCATCTTGGAAATAGTCTTGAATCATCTCTTTTTTATAATTCACCGAAAAAATAAAGTTCGTATATCCATGTTGCTTGAAACTATCGACAATTGTTTCGACGATTGGCTTATTGCCAACTTTTAGCATTGGTTTCGGCACATCATTTGTCAAAGGACGTAGACGTGTGCCAAGACCACCGAGCATCAGCACAACACTGTTATTGTTTTCGCTCACACTTTGCCACTTATCAAGGAACAACACATCAATCAATTTATGCTTACTATCAACAATCGGCAATTGCTTTAGTTTCTTCTTTTGCATTAACTGTTTATACTTATAAGGTTTTTGTCCGGCTAGAGCTGTAATTGGTGTTGCGTTCATCACTTCTTCAATCGCTACATCGAGCCCTTCACCGCGTAAAATACCACGCCGAATATCCCCATCTGTCACAGTACCAAGCAAATGCTGTTCATCGTCCACAACAATGGCAAACTGAAGTGAAGATGCATCAATAACTTGCATTGTTTCGAGCAGTGTATAATTCTTTTGCACGATAATTTGTTGCCACTTTTTCATTATTTACACTTCCTTTGCTGGCACGCCGTACGCAACCTTGTTATCTGCTATATTTCTCACAACGACAGCACCTGCTCCTAATAAACAGTTCTTGCCAATCGTTATATTTTGAATAACAGTAACGCTTGTCCCGATATGCGTACCTTCACCGATAGTCACTGCACCAGATAAAACTGCCCCCGGTGCGATATGTACGTGCTGCCCAATCGAACAATCATGATCAAGTTGAGCACCTGTATTAACAATAGTATTATCGGCAATTTTGACATTGGTTTGAGCAATTGTACCCGCCATCATTTGTACACCTTTACCTAAAATAACAGACGGCGCAATTATAGCAGTCGGATGAATGATAGATTTAAAATGATAGCCTAGCTGTGCAAAGTGTTGATAAATTTCAGCTCGTAAACTATTAGGACCTATCATACCAATTCCTAAGACGAGCTCGATTTCATTCTGACGATATTGCAGCACAATATCGTCTTTTCCTAAATAACGAAGTTGAAAAGCATTATCTTCTTCACTTGGTGCTGTAAAGCCTATAAATTTTTCGCCTTGCCCTAGCAAAGTCTCTGTTAGAACCGATGCGTGTCCACCGTTGCCAATGATAATGAGCGGTTTATTCATCAATCATCGCGTCCTCTTCGTAATTTTTACTAGCAGTTTTACCGATATATGCCCAGTACTGTGATGGCGCGATGCCATTACCAGGTCTTTTTACGGTTAAGTTCGTACACGAGAAAATCTCTCCTGCTCGTATCGCCTTTTTGGCAACTAAACTTTTGCGAGCTGGCTGGCGATTTTGCAGCTCAACTGTTGTCGGCTCTTTTACACCATCACCGAGTGCCTCTTCAATTTCACGTATCCCCTGTACCATAGCTTTCAACTCTTGTGGGTTTAATGATGCGACATGGTCAGGGCCTTCCATCTTCTTATCTAATGTAAAATGCTTTTCAATAACTGTTGCACCCATAGCTGCAGCTCCGATTGGTATAGTAATACCTTCCGAATGATCTGAAAAACCAATAGGCACCTGGAATGTTGTACGCATTTCATCCATGACCTTTAAGTTAATAGAATAAACGGGTGCTGGGTATTGTGTTGTACAGTGCAGTACTGTTACATATTTTTGTAGTAGCTCTTTCGCTGTCAATGTTTTATAAAACGCTTCAACTTCAGCTATATCAACATCTTGCTGTGGATAAGCAAGACCATATGCAATAAATGCTAGTGCTTCATGTATCTCGTCCACTGTCGCCATGCCTGTTGATAAAATAATCGGTCGCTGCTTTGTCGCAATGTAATGAATGAACGGCGCGTTCGTTAGTTCACCGGAAGGGATTTTCACAGTTGGCATCGCTAATTGCTCTAATAAAAAATCGACACTTTCTAAGTCAAAAGGTGTCGATAAAAATTCTATTCCTTTTTCTTCACAATATTGCTGAAGCTTTGTAAACTCTTCAAATGTTAACTCCAGTTTTTTTAACATGTCATATTGGGAAGTGGCTTGCTTTAAATTTTCAACCTGATAGTCTGCTTGCTTTGCGGTTTTTGTTACTAAATTTTCTGCTTTAAATGTTTGAAATTTTACAGCATCCGCGCCTGCTTCCTTTGCGACATCAACAAGTTTTTTGGCCATTTCAAAAGAGCCATTATGGTTGACACCTGCTTCTGCGATAATATATGTCATAGGTCATAAAACTCCTTTTGAATTTTATAATTTGAGATTACCTTCAACTGCTTGTAAATTTGCTCAGCTGTATGACCCTCACCGAATATTCTCTCATACTCCAGATCGGCTGTTAGGGCATAATCTATAGCACGTTTAATTGAGTTAACAGTTAAATCGCAATCAATAACAGATGCTGGGCGCTCTCTTCCCTTTTGTCTATCGCCACAGTTAACTGTCGGCGTTTGTAAATACGGTACCTCGATTAAGCCGCTTGAAGAATTACCAACAACAAGAGTAGCTTCTTTCACTGCACTTAAGTAACGAATTTGACCTAGCGAATCAAATAACTTTGAAGTATTTGGGTTTTCTAATACAAACCGACTAATCTTTTCGTTAATTTCTCGGCCACCATTATCAGCATTTGATTTTGTAAAAATTAAATGATATTGCTGCTGATAACTAGCTAGTACTTCTAATAAACTTTCTATCCCATCAAATTCTCCGTTTGTTTCCGGATGATAAGTAATTAAAAAGAACGGCTTATTATGAGTAATTGCCAGCTCTTTATAAATCGTTTCGCGATTCATTAAATCTAATTGTAATGTGTGGTCTATCCCAATTGCCCCAACATTAAAGACACGCTTCGGATCCTCCCCAAGCTGAATCACACGTTTCCGATGCCCTTCTGTACTTGTAAAATGCCACGTCGCCATTTTGGTAATCGAATGACGAATGGCGTCATCATACGCACCGAATGTACATTCCCCGCCATGAATATGTGCGATTGGAATTTGCATAATTAGCGCTGTTTGTGCTACGGCAAGCATTTCAAAACGGTCTCCTAAAATTATTAATAGGTCCGGCTTTAGACGTTCCAAGACATCTGCAAAACCAATTGTAGCAAGCCCCATCGATTTTACAACAGCTGTTGATGTATCTGAAGATAATAGCATCTCTACTTTCTCTTTAATATGAAAGCCATCTTCCTCAATTTGTTTGTATGTTAAACCAAATTCAGGGGATAGATGCATGCCCGTTGGAACAATTTGAAGTTCAAATTCATTATCTTGCTGAATGAGTTTCATCAGATTTGAGAGCAGACCGTATTCTGCTCTCGTCCCTGTTACAACACAAATTTTACGTTTCATAGTTTCATTCCTTCTTTTTCAAGAAACTGCTCTAGCTTATTGCAATCCACACGATGATGCCAAAAATCATCATTCGTCATATCGCAAAATCCTTCAATCGTTGTAAACCCACCTATAAAACCATTTTCTTTTAAAATAGGCGTTAATTCTTTCATCATCTGTTGCGTATTTTGCCCTCCTCCAAAAGATGGTGTATACCATTTTGGTGCTTCTCCTAAAAGCTCTGTTAAATATTCCTTACAAGGTTTTATTTCACTATCATAAAAAATTTGCGCATTTCCTTCATAAGGACGATGGTGGACACAATGCACACCTATTTCCATGCCATTTTCATGCATTTCAATAATTTCATTTGGACTAATATAAAAACAATCAATAAATTGATCCAACGAACCATAAATTTGATACACTTTTTCTTCTAAAAATTCTCGACATTGTTTTTCTAATAGTAAAAAATTTAAAGTATACTTATTATATCTTCGATAAATATCTTTTTCATAATGATAGATAGCGCTAATTTTTTCTATATTTGATGGGATTTCAAATTTCTCGTTTAGTTCGTTCCATAAATCCTTGTCTTTAACTTTTGAAAGAATAGCATGTACTAAATGAAAAATAGGTATTTTTCTATCTACTAATGGACCTGACATAATCGTAAAATAACCCTTTACGCTTTCCTCTTTCAAAATTTGATAAGCATTTGTATATTGATCCTTCGTAGCATCATCAAAAGTTACTAAAAAATAATTACTATCTTTAAAACATTGCGTTGGAACATTAACAATGTAATTTTCTTTTCCATACTTTATTTGATTTCTAAATTCTTCTGGATCAATTGGCACACTACCTTTAAACTCTTCTTGTTTCATTACATAATGGTACATTACCGCTAAACTTCTCACAATTCCCTCCAAATAATTAACGAAAACTCGTAGATTTTAAAACTTATCTACGAGTTAACAATTTTATTTTAATTCAATCTTATGTTGTACTAATTCAATTAATTTTCCAACGATTTTAAAATCATCTGACATCATTTCATCATCTGTAAAACTAATATCAAATTTTTCTTCTAGTTCAAAAATAAAACGAACCATCCCAAAAGAATCGATATAACCATCTTCAATGTAATTGATTCCGTCTATATTTTTGTTATCCTCAAATTGAATATCCGTTTGTAAAGCTTCATAAATATATTCTTTTACATTCACAAAATCACCTTCTTAATAATATCACTTCTAACAAGCTTACCTAATGAATTTTTAGGCAAATTGTCTACGAAATATATTCTTTGCGGTTGTTGATAATCTGCTAAATGCTCAAAACAATGCTTCATAATATCTCTTTGGGTGACAACTTCATCTTTTTTTGCAACAACTGCCAAACCAACAATTTCACCTAATCTTTCATCAGGAATCGCAAAAGCTGCACATTCTTCTACTTGAACCAATTGTTTCACACAGCCATCTATATCCTGAGGGTATACATTAATACCACCCGTAATAATCAAATCTTTCTTTCTACCAACATAATATAAAAAGCCATCTTCATCTAAATAGCCCAAATCTCCAGTTTTAAAATAGCCCTTATACTGACTTTTTTCGAATAATTCTTCTTTCAAATAATAACCTTCACACAAAAGTGGTGTTTTACAAATGATTTCTCCAATTTCATGAGCGGACAAAAATTCATTAGTATCATTAATAATCTTTATTTCTACATTTGGTAATGGGAAACCAACTGATTTCTTTTTCAAAAGCGCTTCTCTATAATTTATACTCGTTGCTGTCGAAATTTCAGAAGCTCCATACATTTCATGAAATTCACATTTCAATTTATCAATCAATGCAAATTTTACCTTTCCCTCCAATAAAGCAGAAGATGATACTAAGCATCTAATTGACATTAAATCATCCACATCAATAGCATCTAACTTTTTTTCAATTTGATTTAATTGTGCAGATACAGCAATAGTAAATGAAACCTTTTGATTCTTTACAACTTCAAACCACTTATTCACATTAAATTTAGCCATGAGTATACTCGTTGCCCCAATAACCAATGGCATCAAGACAAGTCTTTCTGCTAAAGAATGATATAAGGGAGTTGCTGCAAGAATATTATCATTTTCTTTAATTTGATAAATTTGAACATGTAA
Source organism: Lysinibacillus sp. KU-BSD001 (assembly GCF_042920265.1). Classification (NCBI taxonomy): domain Bacteria; kingdom Bacillati; phylum Bacillota; class Bacilli; order Caryophanales; family Bacillaceae; genus Lysinibacillus; species Lysinibacillus sp. KU-BSD001. The sequence goes on from NZ_JBDQZI010000018.1 coordinate 71,432, forward strand.
ATTAATTCTATTAATTTTATTGTTTTGTGTTAATACAATGGGTTTAGGGCTTCCTGTTGACCCAGATGTCATTGTAATAATATAAGGCTCATTTCCAGAAATCCCCTTAAAAATCGGGCGATCCACATGAATTGAATTAAATACTAATTTATCCAAGTGATGGGTAGTGATATCCATTCTATCAAAGATTTTTTGATTCTTTTTAAAAAACTTTTCAGAAGCGATTACATGTGTAACATTCGCTGCATGAAATAAATTTAATATTGTTATCTCAGGTAACGTTGAATTTATAGGGACAACAGCTATGCCATTATTGGCTGCAGCTAATAATATAGCAACAGATTCTACCGAATTATCCATAGGAACACCAATATGTTCCCCAAATTTAATATTATTTTTTAAAAAATAATTAGCAAAATGAGTGACCAAATTAGCTAATTCTCTATAAGTTAATTGAACTCCGTCACACCAAATAGCTATTTTCTCTTTTTTTTGTTCTGCATTCTTATAAAATAAATCAGCTAAAGTAGCCATTTTACACCTCAATCACACTTAAAAATATACTTTTGCCCCGATTTCAGCTGATTTATAAGCGGCATAAATTACCTTTATCGTATCATAAGCTAACTTGAAATCTGATTTTGGTTTTTTGCCGAAATAAATACATTCCATAAAGTCTTGCATCTCATCCGTGTAGCCTCTAATAATTTCATCTGAAATAAATGGCTTATTCCAACCTGTTTTTTGTGGCAACATTTCCGAAATGTATACATTGTCTAACCCATCTTCATCTAAAAAATAGGTTTCCATTAAATCATTTAACGTGATTGTGCAATTAATTGTAGCATCATTACAATATAGTTCCACATAGTTTTTACTTCCACCTAGACATACGTCAGTTGCAATTACTACAGCTTTAGAGCCATCTGAGAAAGTAATGATTACTGTTCCCATATCTTCCACATCATTAGGTCTTGCCATAATATGACGATGTTCATAATCATTCAAGGTAGGTGTAACCCGTCCCATATCGCCCAATACACTCTGAACATGGATTTTCATTCCTCTTGCTTCAGCTTCTTGTTGTTTAAGCCATAAAACCGCTGATAATGGGTGAGCACCTGTTCGAATAAATGTACCACCCCCTGTTTTCGACCATTCTCCGGCTACTGGAGAGCTAGAGCCTTTTAAACTTTCTTCGCCCTTCATATATAAAATACGACTTTTTTTAGCTTTAATTACTTCCGCTGCCTTTACGACTGCTGGAGCATAGACAAAATTTTCTGCATAGAAAAATTGTTGCTTTGAATTATCTACCACTTCTTTTAATTTATCTAACGACTTCAATAACTCATCATACATTTCAACTTTTGATACAGTTTTTCCAATCGGATTTACATCTTCTTCTCTTCCAAAAAAACCAGATAGAGGTTTTTCACAAATAACGTGCTTGCCTGCCTCCATTGCTTGAATGATCATATCTTCGTGAACATATGGAGGAGTACAAATATCAATTACATCAATTTCAGGATCATTTATTAAATCATTAAAATCATAAGAAGCATATTCAAAGCCATATAAATTCTTTGCTGGAATTAATTGTTCTTCTCTACGTGCGACAATTGTTTTAAAACGTAAAGGAATTTTACTTACTCGTTCAAGTGCCTGCATATGTAGCTCTGTAGCACGACCTGCTCCTACCATACCGATTGTGATTATTTTATTCATCGAATTCTCCTATATATTAAATTCTGTTTTTAGGTATTGCATAGCAAACCGTTTCTGTATTAAACATCGGTATATAATGACGTATAAAGAAAGTATATTCATCATTAAATTTTTTCATCAGAAGTGGGAGTTTATAAAAATCTTCTAAGCTATGATACAAACAAATAGCTAATATAGGTTGATCCCTCTTAATTATATTTTCAGCACCTTTTAGAGCATTTTCTTCTGCACCTTCAATATCCATCTTCAAAAATGATATTTTTTCATTAGCTAATATATCGTCTAATTTCTTAGCCTTAATTTTTTGTTCACCATTCGATTCAATTTTCCCGGAGTTTAAATTAGACGAAAAATAGAGATTTTCTTCTTTATCCCAACATGCAAAATTTTCACATTGAACATTTTTGATATTTTTTTCTACAACATTATTTATTAATTTTTGATAATTTATTGGGTCTGCTTCTATAGCTATATATTTACTATATTGTTTAAAACGCTCATTAAACAGAACTAATGTATCGCCTGTAAAACTTCCACAATCTACAAAAACTTCAGATGGTAAAATTTCAATTATCCCAGGTTCGAAATACTGATCTTTTGTTAGAGACGATAATTCACTAAAAATTGTATTATCATATGTTAAACGAGAATTTAATAGCGCTACATATAAATCTTGAGAATGTTTATCTTCCAATATTGAATAGACTTCTTCGAATCTATCCATATTATCTAAGATGACTCTTTGATTTTGATTTTTTATTTCATAAGCAATTGCTGTACCCTTAATATCAATATTTAATTTTGAAATACCTAAGCTCAATAATTGCTTATATACTTCATGAGCATAAATTGAAGTAATAACTATTAATATATTAGGATTTTTTTGATAAAACTCATAAACCTTAGCTGGTGAAAGGACAATTTTCCCATTTATACTTGTACCTTGTAATTCTTTATTGTTGTCTGCGTAAAATTTTATTCTTTCATTTAAGTCATTTGATTGTAAAAAATTAATGTAATTATTTGCAGTTCCAACGCCCCATACAATAATTTCATTAACATTTTCTCTAATACTAGCTAAATAATCCTCAACAATATCATCTTGAACTATATTTAATTTTAATTTCTCTTTTAACATTTTCAATTTTCCTCTCTTAATTCATTCGGTCTATCTTGATCTCCATCAGCTTTAAAAAACTTTGTTCCCGGCTCTTTATAATGCACCCAGATATCAACATTCTCCTGTAAAAAGGGTTCAAAGTAATTTGGAATGATATTCGGATCCTTTTCTTCTCTTAACATAAACCCTGCATTTAATATGAATTGAGAGTTAAAATTATACGCATAGAAATCAATATATTCGTAATTCCCCTGCGAAAGTAACATTGAAAGCTCTTTTGATAACCCTTCTAATAAGCGTTCTTCCCCAATATAATCCATAATTCTCAATATTTTAGCGCCACTACATTGAACTTCTCTACAAACTAAAATAGCATTAACTTCTTCATTTAACCTCTTAACGCCATATACCTTATATTCATAAATAGGGTGTTTGAAATATCTTTTATTAATATAATAATTATCTTTATACGGAATAGCTTCTACTTTTTCGACATCAAAAACAGCTAATAACTCTTCGATACTATTTAATTTCACCAATTCACTTGAGAAATTCACATCATTTTTCTTATTATCTTGTACATTATTTTGAATTTTAGAGATTTTGTATTCTTTAATATCTGGATTTAGCATATAATAATGGTCCATTTTATCTGTATATTCTCTAAAAAATACCTTCCTTAGAGGAATCGTTGTTTTAGGATTTGCACCGTTACCAATGTGTCTATCACAATTTGTAAGTATTTTTGCTCTCTTTGCTAATTCAATCCCTAAAAAAGGCATATTATTATGTTCTTCGACAACTTTCCACATACTCCCCCAAATACATTTTTTTGCTGCATTTAACGTTTTAGAAGTATAGATAAATCCAAATATCCCCTCTAAACGATTGACCTTTTTGTCAATTGCTAAGACAAAATTAACTTGGTTATTCTCTACATACTCATATTCAAATAGCTCTCGATTAGTAGCCATAATATGATTTTTACGCCAGTGATTATCAATAAATTGCATAATCATTTCAATATCATCATACTCAGCTAATCGTATTTCATATCTTTCATCAAACTTATTCATTATTCACCTCTATTGGTGTACTAGATATATTAACAATTCGTTTTTTTAATCGATTTGTTACGCTCAAATCCATCGTTGGACAATCCTTCATGATCTCCAGTTCATGCATCGGCTGCCAAATCGGGCGGCTCATCACACCTTGCTCGTTCAAAGAGCCTAATACCTCATCACGTTCTAACGATTCATCTAAAACTAACGTTTGTAGCCAATAGTTACTATTACTATGTACTGGCTGTTTAAATAGTTTCACACCCTCTAAACTCGCTACAAGCTCTTCATATTTATCAGCTAACGCTTTTTTCTGGATTAAAAACTGTTCTAGCTTTTCTAATTGCGCACAGCCTAATGCCGCATTAATATTTGGCATACGGTAGTTATAGCCAATTTCATCATGAACATATTCCCATTTATGAGGTACTTTCGCTGTTGTCGTCAAATGCTTTGCATAATCAGCAAGTATTTCATCATCCGTTAAAATCGCACCGCCACCACCGGTTGTTATGATTTTATTGCCGTTAAAGCTCATTGCATTCACTTTACCAAAGCTGCCTGTATGCTTGCCTTTATAATACGTCCCTAGCGACTCTGCCGCGTCCTCAACTAATACTAAATGATATTTTTCGGCTAGATCAACAAGCTCATCTAAATGCACCGCATGACCAAATGTATGCATGGGGACAAGTGCTTTAATGCGTCGATTCGTTTGTTTATTAAATAGCTCGCCATTTCGAATTTCTGCAACTTCTTGTAGGTATATATCTAATTTAAATGGATCCACACCTAGTGTTTCTTGGTGAACATCGATAAAATGTGGAATCGCGCCACAATAACTCACTGCATTTGCCGTTGCAATAAAAGTCAGCGAAGGCATTAGCACTTCATCGTCTGCTTCTACCCCTGCCACCTTCAATGCAATATGCAGCGCTGCCGTACCATTGACAACAGCAACAGCTCGTTTAACGCCTACAAATTTCGCTAACTCTTCTTCAAATTTCGTTACATACGCACCTACAGACGATACCCACCCCGTTTTAACGCAATCTGTTACATATTCTAGCTCTTTATCATCAAAAGTTGGTTCATGTAGCGGTACAAAATCTTTTCCGTACAGTTGTTTTACTTGCTCTGCAAATTGCATCCATTGTTTGTTCATATATTATATACATCTGCCTTATATTGAGATAAGTTTTTAGGGTTCGTAAACCACTCAATAGTTTCTTCTAAGCCACGGCGGAATCCATCTTTACCGCCATACTGTGGCTGCCAGCCTAGCAATTCCTTCGCCTTTTTATTTTCGGCCCAAAGACGCTCGACCTCACTCTTATCTGGGCGTAAACGTTGCTCATCCGTTTCTATTGTTAATCTCACACTCATAATATCGGCAATCATCTCTGCTGTTTCACCAATTGATACTTCATAGTTTGAACCAATATTAATGACTTCACCGTTCGATTTGTCAGATTTCATCACTGAAATGAAGCCTTGTACTGTATCCTTCACATAGTTAAAATCACGAGTCGGGCTTACTGCACCAAGCTTAATTGTTTCCTTACCATTAGCTAGCTGACTAATAATAGTTGGAATAACCGCACGCGCTGATTGACGTGGACCATATGTATTAAATGGACGAATAATCGACACAGGTGTATCAAATGAACGATAGAAGGATAAAGCCATTTGGTCGGCACCAATTTTAGAAGCAGAATAAGGTGATTGCCCCTGTAATGGATGCTCCTCGTCAATTGGCACATAAAGTGCTGTCCCATATACTTCACTTGTCGATGTATGCACAACCTTCTCTACATCTAATTCACGTGCAGCCTGAACAACATTTAGTGTTCCATTTATATTTGTATCAACATACGTAGCTGGCGAATGGTAGGAATAAGGGATGGCAATAAGTGCTGCTAGATTTAACACATGTGTACAGTCTTTCATCGCTTCTTTTACACCAAACGGATCTCTAATATCACCTGTAAAAATATCTAATTGAGATTTAATTTCCTCCGGTGAATGATCCAACCAGCCATACGAATTAAATGAATTGTAATAACAAAAAGCACGTACGTCGTGACCCTCGCGTACTAATTGCTCTGTTAAATGGGAGCCGATGAAACCATCGGCTCCTGTGATTAGTATTTTCCCCATAAAAAAATCCCCTGCTTATTATTGTATTATTTGCACTTGCTCCTCAAAGAACGGCTTGATTTCATATTCAAATAAATCTGCTACTAATACCCAATCCTTTTTACTCAACCCTTCATTAATTTCCGTTAAAAACATTTGAATTTGCTCTATAGGAAAATTAAGTTCGATATTATGCTCCTTCAACAATGGTTTTAATTCCATTAACCATAGCATCCCTTCAGAGAAGTCTTGAACAGCGAGTAATGCGTCATCATGCTTGCCGTCTGATAATTGCTCCGCAATATACTGCGCACCGTTCGGGATATTGTAAATGTACTCATTATAACTTGCGATTACTTCTTGTAAGTCTATCATCACTGTGTACCTCTCTCTTCGATTTCTACTAACACTTCTTTCGTCACTCGTCTAGCTTTTTGAAAGACGACTAACAACTTTTCATATAACGCTTTACTTTGATTGTAAACACGCTCATACGTTTGTTCGAGTGTCTCGTTTTTCTTCTGTTTATAATCTTTTCGCGTTTCTGTAATAATTAAGTAAATAACACTATCGAGCAACACTTGATCATACAATTCAATTAATTTCTCATCAATTTTATCGAGTTTCCGAAGAACAGGCTTTGTAAATTGAATGGTAGACTTTTTATCCCTTAGAATCGTAAGTGCCCTTTGTAGCTGATGCTCTAGCTGTCGATATACATCTAGTTCTTCTTCAAAGAATTTTTGTAGTTGTGCTAAAGAAACGGTTTGCTTCTCATAGTTAGCATCCTGTAGCTCTTTCGTTTGGAAGAACTCTGCGTACTCCTGACAAAAATCTTGGAATGTCTTTTGCGGCATCCCTTCAATTTTACTGCCACCCTCTGTACAGTTATAAATTACATGGTTATCCTTTAACACTACATAAATCTCTTCGAATTGCTGACGCATTGAATTAAAAGTTAAATCTGTATAAACTTTATCGCCATTATATCCTTCTACTTCATAAGCATGGTTTCTAATTAGCCAATTTTCATCAATCTTTACATACCCTGCATTATTTGCTGCATGTGTTTGATTATTTGTAAATGCTAAATCTTGGCCAATTAATGCGACAGGTCCGCTTGAAATAAATGTAGCAACATGAAGCGCTGTATGTGCACAACTCCCACCATTGAGCATAATCGGAATTTTAATACCTAATTTTTCTTCACAATAATCTAATATCGTATCTTCTATTTCCATACCATAAAAGTATAAATTATTTTGATACATTTCCGTTATTTTATAATGACTACTCAGCGCAGTAATTAACTTCGTTTTCCCTATTTCTAAGTCTTTAAAATGCAAGTCGTAGTTAATCGGTGCCCCGTCAATTGTTAGAACATAATCTGGTTCAATTCCAGCTGCCAGTAAGGATTTAGTCGTAGAACCCGCCGCAATAATAACAACTTGATCCGCAATTTTCTTTAGTAAGGGCAATTGCTTTGTTAATGAAGGTCCACCAGAAGCGACAATAACAGGTTGTGTATAGCGTTTATGCAAATCATTCAAACTTTCTGCACCATTTAAGTATTGAAGATTATGGCGCACATTTCGTTGCCAAATATCACTAAAGAAACTAATTGTGTTTCTTCTCATTTGATCCGCTAAATAGCTTTCTTTCACAATTAAGTTTATATTGCGCTGTTCCATCGGAAATAATTTATCATAATTAGGTGAGCAAATTAATTTCATATTTGTATCATATTCATCGTGATAAGCTCTCACTTGCTCTTGGAACAATTTTTTTTCAGAAATGACTGTCACCCCATCAACAGTCATTATTTTTTCAATTCCACTCATCGCAGGCTCATAAACGAGCAATGGGGCATCCTTTAATTTTGCTTTTAACGCTTGTGCAACATAGCCATAGCCATAGCCGAATAATACATGTAAATAACCTTCTTCAATTTCCTTTTCGGCTATTTTTTCCGCCTCTTTTATCGGATCATATTTACTATGCAGCAAATAACCGCCCAGAACAATCGTTGGCAATCCTTTTTTTGTTTCGATATATTCTATTGTCGGTTGTTTTTGCTTCATTTCTACAATGATATTTTTCGATTTCAATGAATAGTCTTGCAAAACCTGTGTATTTCTTTCTGTTTGTTTTGCTAATTCATACTCTGCTATCTCTAAATTCACATGACCATCCTCTAATCGGAATAGCGGTAACCCATGACGATAATTTACATGGATTTTCGTCTTAGAACTCTCCACTGTATAGCTTAGTTGGCGCTCAATCGTATTATGGTGCTGTGGTTTCATTTTTAATACATATTTAACAAGCTCAATAAAATCAGCGTCTAATCCGTGATTTGTTGATTTAAATATAATATTATCTACTTTTGTACTATCGATAACCTCAAAATGAACATGTGCTAACTCACTCAAACTCTTTTTCTTGTCTTCCACATCCACTAAATAATCTGTCATGCCAACCACTGAATAAATATAACTTCTATTTTCAAAATCTTTATAAAGCTGATGTATTGATAAAGCTTGTTTATCTTGAATAATTTCCTTTGCCAAGTAATTAAAATATATACATAAATTCGATGTATATAAAATTCTTGCATATTCTAAATATTCTGGTGATACCCATGCTGCTATGTCAATAATATGAGAAAACAAATGTGGCGCTAGTCGGTTACTAAGGTGCAATAAATAAGCCCCTTGTGATTGCCCAAAACCAATAATTCGCTGTTCGGTATATTGAAAACCATTTTTAGTCAATATTGTTTTAATTGCTTCAATAGCCGTGATCAAATCAATTGCCTGCATATAACTCATATCAGCAAATTCATCTAAAGTTTCTTCTAACTTTGCATAAACAGGAAATTCTGTATCTTTAGTTTGCAATAATGGGATTAAATTAGATGAATCATTTTGGATTTGTAAGATTTCCTCTTCTGAAAAAATTTTATCTAAAGACGACGTTTCATCATTAAATGTAAATTCATCAACCCCTTGCATAAAACGACTGCCAAAATAATCGCATTGTATAGTAACAACATTATACAAATCAGCAAATCGACTACGCATTTTTTTGTAAACGTTAGAATCAATATGTCCCCCAAAACCAGGTACAAAAATAAATAACCCTGTTTCTTCGTTCGTACCTTTTTCAGGTAGAGCAAATTCAATTCTTAATTCTCTTTTATTATAACCATTCCATATCGTATGGTGCGCTGGAATTGTGATTGACTCTATATGTGCCACTATCTTCTCTTCTCCTTCACATTCCCAATTTTTTCTACGTATTAATGAATTGTCTTTATTTTGCTTCTTTATGTATATCGGTCATTTTTTGCAAATATAAAGAAAAAGCCTTCAAAATGAAGGCTTCAGATTGTCGACAAAAGGCCTTCAGAATGGTCTCATTCTGAAGGCCTTTTGTATTTTTAATATTTTTAGGGGTATTTTATAGTCTTATTTTAAGTAAAAGTACTCTTCGAGTATTCT
>NZ_JBDQZI010000019.1:0-44506 GCF_042920265.1 Lysinibacillus sp. KU-BSD001
TAAAAGAATTTGAGTAAGCTCAAATTTGCTGGCATCATGTTTGATGTCCAAAATTTTGTTTCTTATTCAGAAACGTTTATTGTTAACGTTTTGCTTGTTCAGTTTTCAAAGTTCATTTCGTCGCCGTTTTAGCAGCAACTCTTATATCTTATCAGAATCCCGTTTTCGTGTCAACAACTTTTTTAAAAGTTTTTAACCGACAATGGAATCCTTTTTTTAAAAAACAACCTCTTAATCATACCTTATACTCAACTAAAGAGTCAAGATTTTTTAACGTTTTTTATTTTGTGTCGTTGTGTTTCAGCGACGTTTAATAATTTAACATGTATCTACGAATCTTGCAACCCTTTTTCATTAAAAAATACAAACTTTTTTCCGTCAATAAACAAAAACAAACAACCTTCTTAATTAAACGAAATATCGCTGCTTTAATCGGCATTTCTGATACATCCTTCTTTGAGAAATCAAGAAACTATATTAACTTTTTATTCAGCAATAATGAATTCTAAGTAAAAATACCATCGAACCTTATTCTACTTTTACTTATCAAACTAAACTAGCAAAACTTTACTTTAGTATATAAATCGAAGTTATCATTTATATAATCTAGAAACTTATGCATTTGCTCCCGCAAGGCTGCATGAGCATGGAAAATAAAACCCCAAAAGTGGAATCATATAGCACATATAGCTGACACAAATGCTTTTGTGAAAAGTCAATTCAATATTCCCAACAACTCTTAACCATTAACTTATGAACAGTGTTACAGTGAACACACTATCCTCTTTTAATTTACTCATTTCCTGGCCAAACAAAAAAGGAGCCAAAGTGCATATCCTACACTCCGACTCCTATTTATTCACGTTTGCTCCTAATAATGAAGCAATTCTATTTTCACCTCAGGTAGCGGTTTGTTATCGTACTATGAAACAACACTTTCCCATTGCCTATCTAGATGTATGACGCATTGTTGGGAATAATAGTACATCACGAATTGATGGTGAGTTTGTTAATAGCATGATTAAACGATCAATACCGATCCCTAAACCACCTGTTGGCGGCATACCGTATTCTAAAGCCTCAATGAAATCATTATCCATTTCGTGCGCTTCATCATTACCAGCTTCTTTTTCCGCTAATTGTGCTTCAAAACGTTCACGTTGATCAATTGGGTCATTTAACTCTGTGAAGGCATTTGCATGCTCACGACGAACGATAAATAACTCAAAACGGTCTGTGAAACGTGGGTCTTCTGGATTTTTCTTCGCAAGCGGTGAAATCTCCACTGGGTGACCTGTTACGAACGTTGGTTGTACTAATGTTTCTTCTACTTTTTGTTCGAAGAATTCATTGATGATGTGACCTACTTCGTGTGCAGGTTTGATTTCTACACCATGTTCAGCCGCTAGCGTGCGTGCTTCTTCTACAGACATCGGATTCCAGAAGTCGACACCTGTCGCTTCTTTAACTGCATCTACCATGTGTACACGTTTCCAACCAACACCTAGCTCAATTGTATCTTCACCATATTGGACTGTTGTTGTACCTAACACTTCTTGTGCTACATGTGCAATTAGATTTTCTGTTAAATCCATGATGTCTTTATAATCTGCATATGCTTCATATAACTCAATCATTGTGAACTCTGGGTTGTGACGAGTTGAAATACCCTCATTACGGAATACACGCCCAATTTCGTACACTTTCTCTAAGCCACCTACGATTAAACGCTTTAAGTGAAGCTCAATCGCAATACGCATATAAAGTTCCATATCAAGTGCATTATGATGTGTAATGAACGGACGAGCCGCTGCACCACCTGCAATTGTGTGTAGCATTGGTGTTTCTACTTCTAAGTAACCATGGTTATCTAAATAATTACGAATAGCACGAATAATTTTCGAACGGACGATGAATGTTTCTTTGCTTTCTTCATTTGTCATTAAGTCCAGGTAACGTTGACGGTAGCGTTGCTCTACATCTGTTAAGCCATGGAATTTCTCTGGCATTGGGCGTAGTGATTTTGTTAGGAATGTAAATTCAGTTGCTTTTACTGATAATTCCCCTACTTGTGTACGGAATACGTTCCCTTTCACACCGACGATATCACCAAGATCCGCTTTGTTGAATATCTCGTACGCTTCCTCACCGATTGCATCTTTACGTACATAAATTTGAATTTGACCGCCTAAATCTTGAATATGAGCAAATCCCGCTTTCCCTTTACCGCGCTTTGTCATAATACGACCTGCAATTACAACTTCACGTAAACTTTCTTCTAATTGCTCTTTTGTAAACGCTTCGTTCTCTTGCTTTACTTCATTTGATAAATGTGTGCGCTCAAAACGGCTACCAAATGGGTCCAGTCCACCTTGGCGAATATCCGTCATCTTTTGGCGACGAACCAAAAGTTGGTCGTTTAATTCTTCTATATTTGACACGTTTGTCACTCCTTATTGAATCATCCGCAATATATGCGTTTTTTGTCCATAATTCCTTATTGTACACAAATTTAGTATGCGATTCATCTCTTTCGAGTGAATTCAAGAAAAATACATTTAAAAATATAGCCCGCTCCACAATAGAGCGAGCTCACATCATCATTATTTGCTAAAAAGAGCGTCACCGCCGTGACACTCTTCATTAGATTACTTCCATTTGCGCACACTCTGCTTCGTACTCCGCTACAACACCCGTTAATAACATGCGCAGTTCTGCTTCTGTTTCCGCCTGGTTAATGGCATTGCGGACTTTCCCATTGCCACGAATGCCTTTCAAATACCACGAAGCATGTTTGCGCATTTCACGTACAGCCACCACTTCACCTTTTAATTGAAGTAAACGTTCAAAATGGAGTAGACATACATCAATTTTTTCTGCCACAGATGGTTCTTCCTTTAATTCACCTGTTTCTAAATACTGTACCGTACGATAAATCATCCACGGGTCCCCTAATGCCGCGCGCCCAATCATCACAGCATCGACACCTGTTGTATCCAGCATGCGCTTTGCATCTTGTGGTGTTTCGACATCCCCATTACCAAGGACAGGAATGTTCACACTTTCTTTGACTTGCTTAATAATGTTCCAATCTGCCTTACCTTCATACATTTGCACACGTGTACGGCCATGAACAGCGACTGCTGCACCACCCGCACGTTCAACGGCTTGCGCATTTTCAATCGCAAAAATATGTTCGTCATCCCAACCAATACGCATTTTGACGGAAACGGGCTTCTTCACAGCATCTACTACTGCCGCAACCATTTCATATACTTTATTTGGATCTAATAATAAACGGGCACCCGCTTCACATTTAATAATCTTATTGACTGGGCAACCCATATTAATATCGATAATATCCGCTGTTGTATTTTGATCTACATATTTCGCAGCCTCTACAAGCGTTTCCTTATTGCCACCAAAAATTTGTAGCGAAAGCGGATTTTCACGTTCATCTATATAAAGCATATCTAACGTTTTTTGGTTGCGATATACAAGCCCTTTATCACTAATCATTTCAGCGTAGACTAAACCTGCGCCGAATTCTTTTACCGTCAAACGAAAAGCCGAGTTACAGATACCAGCCATTGGGGCTAATACAACGCGGTTGTCCAACACAATATCTGCAATTTGAAACGGCTTTTGTTGATCGTTTATCATCATTTTGTCCTCCTCGAAGTTATTTAACCATTAACTCCTGTACATCTATATTAAGTTCATCCGCAATTTGTTGAAGTTGTTCAGTAGAAGGGATTTTCTCTCCCCGTTCAATCCGCCCTAAAACGGTTGTGGAAACACCTATACGCTTCGCAAATTCCACTTGCTGCACACGCTTTAATTTTCGAAACGCACGAATTCTTCTACCGAAACGCTCTTCTTCCATTGCACGACGCCTTCTTTCTGTATATCCATTGATTCGAGTGCTTCATGTGCTAAACATAACTGTTCTGTACTGCGGTCGCTAACCTCCACTAACGGTACAAGAACAAACGCACGCTCGAACATGCGTGCATGCGGCACAATTAAGCTCTCTGTTTCAATATTTTCGTGATTATACAGCAAAATGTCAAGGTCAATGATGCGGGGACCCCAGCGAAACTCACGTACGCGACCTAGCTCTTGCTCTATTTGCTGGCATACAGTAAGCATCTCGAATGACGATAAAGACGTTGTCAGACGTAACGCGAGATTTAAAAATGATGCTTGATTAGTAAAGCCAACGGGTGCTGTTTCATAGATAGCGGAAACCATTTCCACCGTTACACCTGCTGTTTCCGCTAAACGTTTTACAGCAAACTTTAAATTGTCTTCGCGGTCCCCCATATTAGTACCGATCGATAAATACACAACATTCATTGAAACTGACCTCTCACAATCTCCACCGCTACTTCCTTATAGTGTCCTGGAATTGGGGGGTCCGGTTTAATAACTTCTACACGACAGCCCTTTACTTGTCCTTCATAGCGAGATAAAATCTGACTTGCGACCGTTTCAGCCACTGCCTCGATTAATTTAAACGGTTTGCCTTCAATTACTTCCTTACAAATATCGTAAACCCCTACATAGCTCACTGTATCTTCTAAGCTATCTGTTTGACCAGCTTTTTGGATATCTACGGCTAACGAGACAGATGCACGAAAACGTTGCCCTAAAACCGTTTCTTCTGGTAATACACCATGATAACCAAAAAATTGCATATCTCTTAAATGAATATAATCCATATGTTACGCTCCTAATGTCTTAGGGCAAGTTCGCCCTCTACTATAAATTTCCCTATAAGGGCATCCATCACTTTCACCGTACGCGCTACTTCCTTCACATCATGTACGCGCATCATATGACAACCTTTCATCACTCCGTATGCACATGTTGCGGCTGTCCCTTCCACACGTTCATCCACTGGTAAATCTAAAATAGAACCAATGAGTCGCTTGCGAGAAGTTGCTAGTAATACAGGATACCCCATTGCGGATAGTTCATCTAAACGTTGCATCGTTTCTATACTTTGCTCTAGATTTTTAACAAACCCAATACCTGGGTCTAGAATAATATGGGCATCTGGCACCCCCGCCTGCTTCACAATGGCAATGCTTTCGGCAATATCTGTTTTAAAATCTGCCCAGTAATTTTGATAGATTTTAGTGTTTCGGTTGTGCATTAAAATAATCGGCACATGATAGTGCGCTGCCACATAAGCCATTTCAGGATCAGCTTTTGCCCCCCAAATATCATTAATGATATGCGCACCCGCTTCAATCGCTGCACGTGCTACTGCTGATTTATACGTATCGATTGAAATGATCGCAGGTACTTCACGTACAAGCGCTTGAATTACGGGCACAACACGTGCGATTTCTTCCTCATCCGAAATACGCTCGTAACCAGGACGTGTTGATTCACCACCCACATCAATAATTTTAGCGCCGTCTGCTACCATTTTCTTCGCCTGTGCAACGGCTGCTTCAACGGAATTATATTGACCACCATCTGAAAATGAATCCGGCGTTACATTTAAAATGCCCATAATAAAAGTCTCTTTTGTGTAGTCTAATGTAATACCGTTTATGACTAATGGCTTCGGATAGTGTTGTAACATCGCTAATCTCCCTTTATCCGTTGTAAAATTTCATCTATATACGCTTCATGTAGTTGTTGATACACTTGTCCCTTCGTACCTGTAAAATAGCTTTCACCTATTTTATGAATGGGCACAAGTTCTTGCACAGCATTCGTTACAAAGCATTCGTCTGCTTGCTCCAGTTCCACTGGCTGATACTTACCTTCTTTTACAATCAAGCCAAGCTTTCGAGCAAAATGTAACACTTGTTTTCGTGTAATGCCACCTAAAATGCCTGTTTCAAGCGCTGGCGTATAAAGTATATCATCTTTCACCCAAAATATATTTGATGTAATGCCTTCTGCTACAAAACCATCTGCTGTTTGAAAAATTCCTTCATAATCCGCTAAGTTAGGTACTTCAAACCGCGCTAACACGTTATTCCCGTAGTGATGGCTTTTAAAGCGTAGTCCACTTTCCGCCGTATTACGGGGTGTTTTTAGCCAAACGGCTTCTTTTTCCTTCCCCCGCGGACGCTCCATTAATGGTTTACGAAACACGATGACCGTTGGAGCACTATAGATCGTTGGCTGTAATCCAATATCATGCACACCTGCTGAGACATTGAGTCGGAAATAGCCATCCCCTTGTGCCGCTTCATTTAACTGCTCAATCACTTGTTGAAAATCTGCCATTGTGTAAGGCAAATTAATATGAAAATGGTGAAGCGCTTCATTTAAACGGGCCATATGTTCTTCCAAAAACGGGACTTTCCCGTCGTATGTCCGAAATGTTTCAAAAAATCCGAGCCCATACAAAAAACCATGGTCGAATGGCGAAATACATAGTTCGTTAGCATCGATATAGTGCCCATTCATCCAGCAAAGCATACTTTTCCAACTCCTTACTTGCAGTATAGCGTGATAAATTCGCGCAATAATTGTTTTCCATCTTCTGTCATAATCGATTCAGGATGATATTGTACGCCTTCAATTGGATACTCTTTATGACGAATCCCCATAATTTCGCCTTCTTCCGTCCAAGCCGTAATCTCTAGACAATCCGGGATGGATACACGCTCTACGATTAATGAATGATAACGTGTTGCCGTAAATGGATTCGCATTCTTTCGATGCAAGCCAATACCCGCATGATGTACAGGCGATGTTTTCCCATGCATTAATCTTTCCGCTCTTATGACGTTACCACCAAATACTTGTGCAATCGCCTGGTGTCCTAAACAAACTCCTAAAATCGGAATCTTCCCTGCAAAATAGTCAATAATGCGTAAACTTTCACCCGCTTCATTTGGCGTACATGGGCCTGGCGAGATGACAATCATTTTGGGTGCAAGTACTTCAATTTCATCTAGCGTCACCTCGTCATTACGCTTCACTAGTAATTCTTCTCCTAGCTCACCTAAATACTGCACCAGGTTATACGTAAATGAATCATAATTATCAATCATTAAAATCATGATGATACTCCTTCCGCCATTGCTTTTGCTTGCCACATTGCTTTTGCTTTATTTAATGACTCGATAAATTCATTCGCAGGAATCGAATCAATTACAATCCCAGCACCAGCCTGGATATATGCCATATCGTCTTGAATGAACGCTGTACGAATGACAATATTTAATTCCATATCGCCTGTATAGCCAATCCACCCAATCGATCCTGTATATAAACCACGTCGTACCGGCTCTAGCTCTTCAATAATTTCCATCGTCCGAATTTTAGGCGCGCCTGTAATCGTGCCGCCTGGGAACATAGCACGAATCACATCTGTATTGGACTTGTGATCCGCTAACTCCCCGCGCACATTGGACACAATATGCATGACATGTGAATAGCGCTCAATGACCATAAATTCATTCACTTCTACTGTCCCATATGCGGATACTTTTCCAAGGTCATTGCGTTCTAAGTCTACGAGCATGACGTGTTCTGCACGTTCTTTTTCATGGTGAATGAGTTCATTTGCTAATGCGATATCCTCCTCATCCGATTGACCACGCGGACGTGTTCCCGCAATCGGGCGAGTAGAAAGCTCTTTCCCGTCACGCTTAATGAGTAATTCAGGTGAACCACTCACAACCGCAAATTCCTCACTTGCGATAAACGCCATATAAGGTGATGGATTAAATGAGCGTACGGCTTCATACATCGTCATCGGTGTCGCCTGTAACTGCTTTGCTTGGCGAACCGACAAATTCACTTGGAATACATCACCTTGTCCAATATACTGTTGAATTTTTCGCACTGCGCCTTCAAACGCTTCCCCTGAAAATGATACGGTTAATTCGTTTTCATCTGGCTTTATTTCAGCGGCCTTTTCTTGGTCAAACAGACGCTTGCCTAGCCCTGTTTCCGCTTGAGATTGCCAGTCACTTGCCCACTGTTGTAAATCCACATCGCTTGTCGATAATTTCATCAATGTAACAATATTTTCTTTTACATCATGAACGGCCCAACTATCAAATAAATAAAAGAAAAGATCCGGCACTTGTAAATCATCTTCTGCTACTGTCGGTAATACTTCAATGGTGCGTACATAATCGTATGAAATAAATCCAATTGCACCACCTTGAAAGAAAGGTAAATGCCTATCGCGCTGTAAGCCAAATTCATTAATGAGTAGCTCTAACTGTGCTAACGCTTCCCCTTCACGTACTTCCACATTTCCACTACCCCACTGTATGTGTAAGCCGTCTTCCACAGATTTTGTTGTGGCAAAAGGATGCATTGCTGCAATGGAATGGTGGCCACCACGACCACTTTCTAAAAATACATAGGCTGTTTCGTTTGCTGTTTGTTCTTTGAAGCTATAAAAAAACGCATCCTTCGTCATTGAAAATGATAACGATTCAACGTTCAATCCCATGTGAAAAACCTCCAATTGTTCTACAAGTAATTACTATTAAACTGAAAAAATGAAAATAAAGCTAACAGGAAATATTGGAAAGGTATCTCCCTTAGCTACCACGAGTATACATGACGTTCTTTATTATGCAGATATCCTGCTAAAAACGCCATGCTTATATGCAAAAAAGAGCCCTCTGAAAAGACATTTTGAAGGGGCATGTTGATACGAACAACATCGGGAACAATATTCCTTAGTAGCTATTGATTAAGAAAAAGGGGATGCCCGGAAAGTTTTCACTTTCTGGACACCCCCTTACAAGAGAACTCGTTCTAAACGTGTACACTCTCTATTTCATTAAAAGTACATTGTATGTGAATATTTCTTACTTCAGTAGCAATTAGTCTTCAAATTGATATAAAGGTGTAGATAGGTAACGCTCACCATTTGATGGTACAACTGCTAGTACATTGGCACCTTTTCCTAAACGTTTCGCCGTTTCGATTGCCGCATGAATCGCTGCACCAGAAGAAATACCCGCTAAAATCCCTTCTTCACGCGCTACTTTACGCGCCGTTTCAAACGCTACTTCGTTTTCTACTGAGAATACAGAAGAATAAATTTCTGTGTTTAATACGTCTGGTACGAAACCTGCACCGATCCCTTGGATTTTATGTGGGCCAGGGTTTCCACCAGATAATACCGGTGAATCTTTTGGCTCTACCGCAATGATTTCGATTTCTGGGAACTGCGCTTTTAACACTTCCCCAGCACCTGTAATTGTACCACCCGTACCGATACCTGCTACAAATGCATCTAATTTTAAACCTTCTGCATCAAATGCTTCTACGATTTCTGGACCTGTTGTTAAACGGTGAATTTCAGCGTTTGCTTCGTTTTTAAATTGCTGTGGTAAGAAGTATCCTTCAGAAGCAGCTAATTCTTCCGCTTTTGCAATAGCACCTTTCATCCCTTCAGGACCAGGTGTTAATACTAACTGTGCACCGTATGCACGTAATAGATTACGACGCTCTAAAGACATTGTTTCTGGCATTACAAGAATGGCTTTATACCCTTTTGCAGCAGCAATCATCGCAAGGCCGATTCCTGTATTCCCTGAAGTCGGTTCAATAATTGTACCACCTGGCTTTAATGTGCCGTCTTTTTCAGCTGCTTCGATCATCGCTAATGCAAGACGGTCTTTTACTGAGGAACCTGGGTTGAAGTATTCTAATTTTACGTATACTGTCCCTTCATTTTCACCTGTTGCATTGTTTAATTTAACGATCGGTGTACGTCCTACTAATTCCGCTACAGAATTGGCTAATTTACTCATATTCACATCTTCCCTTCTCTTAATCCCTACCAAGTAAATAGGTTTTTATTAATTGTATCTTAACAATTTACCAAACCATTGTCAATGTAATAGGCTGTACTTTTAAAATAAATTTTCAGAACAATTAAAAATATATAAAAAACAGCGCAGTACTAAAAAAGGAGCACTTTTTTATATTTCGGGCTTACATTATTCCCATATTATTCTTGTATTCTTTTAAATTAATATCCAGTAATATAATTCATGCATTACAAATACATAAGAAGAGGGGTTAAATCATTGAAGGCAGTTCGTATTTTATTAGTTTTACTTGTTACTTTTAGTCTCCCTTCTATAACACCTGCTTTTGCAGCAGAAAAAACCATTGATCAATATTACATAGATGATGTAGATTACGGGCATGGCGCATATGAACAATTAGAACGCTTCTTGTATGCAGATATCATAGATGGATATGAAGAAACAGGGGTTTATGAAGAAGATGGGGAAGAATATGAATATACATCGATTCTTTTAAAACCAGAAAATAATATTACTCGTGCACAATTCACAAAAATTTTAGTTAATGCTATGCATTTAACAAGCGGGGACATCAAAAAAACGTTCCCTGATGTAAATTCTTCAGATTGGTATTATGACTATGTTCAAATCGCTAGTAGTAGAGGAATTATTACTGGAAAAGTAGATGGAACGTTTAAACCAAATGATAAGATTACACGTGCTCAAATGGCTGTTATGATTTATCGTGCATTCAATGAGACGGTAGATTTTTCAACGTCAGAAAAAACGTTCAAAGATGTCACTCCAAAAAACTTTGCTTATGAAGCAATTGTAAAAATAGCAGGTGTCGGAATTGTAAATGGTTATGGAGACGAGTTCAAACCGAGTAATTTCGCGAAACGTTCCCATGCCGTATTGATGATTGACCGTGCATTACATCTAGAATCTGGGACTGCTGAAGACGAACTTGCAGTGATTCAAACTGTCAATCGTAACGTCACAGAAGAGTTATCACTACAATCTGAACAACCAAATCGTGAAGCGTTGGAAGCTCTTTATCGCGAAACAACAGTCGGTTATTATCTAGCCTATTCACTTGATAACCTGCGTACAATAGATGATCCTGACTATTCATCTGGTTCCATTACAATGGAACAAGTGGGTGAGCATTCAAGCAGCATTGTTTCCGTAAATAAGCGTTTTGCAAAAGTGAAAGTAGACAATCTAAAGGTTCATGTTTCCATGAGTGAACCAGACATGGACATGTCTTTTGAAATGACAATGGATTTATCAGGAACTGCCTATTTAAAGAAAACAGCAGACGGCACTTGGAAAATTTATAACATTGTCTATGATGAAGAGAACTTTGAAGATATGCTAACCGAAGCTATCGCTAATAATTAGCCTAAAAACTAAACCGGCTATAAGAAGGGCTTTCCCATTATCCTTCCTTTTGAAGACATAAGGCACTTTCCGTTCAATTTGAACGGAAAGTGCCTTATTTTTATTGAAAAACACAAGCTTTTCAGTGCACTCGTACTAGATTTCATTATTTCTTTTCTTCGCCGTAAAACCAAGTTACATCAAAATCTGCCCAGAAAGCTTCTGGCGTAATCGTAGCAGATAATTGCTCCATCGCCATTTCACGTGCAATTTGCTCCTTTACTTCTTCATAAGCAAAAGATTGCCCTTCTACCGTTTCTAACAGTTGGACTAATGCATAGCGGCCATCGCTTAGCTTGATTGGTTTACTAGTTTCATCCTTTTTTAACTTGGCAACCGCCTGTCCAATCGCAGTGTCAATCGTATCTTGTTCCTCTGTAATAAAGCCGATATCGCCGCCTAGACTGGCTGATGCTGCATCTAACGAACGTTCTCGCGCTAATACTGAAAAATCTGAACCACTCGCCAATTCTTTTTCAACACTTTGGGCATCTGCCTTCGACGCTACGACAATCATGCTTGTACGATATGCAGTCGGGATATTGTATAAAGACTTATTTTCTTCATAGTATGTAGATGTTTGTTCCTCTTCAATAATAATGTCTTTTGCCAATACCCTTTCTAAAATTAACTGTGCACGTACTTTTTGTCGTAGTTGTTCTTCTGTTAAATTTTCTGTATCATTCATATCTTGTGCTGAACGCATGAGCGCTATTTCTAAATCAATTTCATCTTCTATGACTTTAATGTCGTATTTCTTAGCTGCTTTTTCCATGACAGCTTCATTGACTAAATCTTTCAATGTCTCTTTTCCATATCGGCTTTCTATTTCAGCAAGCCACTGTTGGCGTGTAATTTTCTCGCCATCAATCGTAGCGGCGATTTCCTCGCCGCCTTGATTGTCGCCTCCTGATGGCCAAATCCATAGCATAAACCAAAATATATTCCCTAGTAATAAAATGCCCATTACTGTTAAAGCAGGCTTCGTTTTTAATCGACGTTGCGTTAGTCGTACATTGGTTGGTGTAGGTGATACGGATTTATTATTGTTATGCATTGATTTCATCAATTAACCCTTGCAATTCAGCTTCAGAAAAATCATATGTTTGTAGACAGAAGTGACATTGTGTTTCAATTTCACCTTGCTCCTCAATCATGTCTTGAATTTCCTTCACACCTAAACCAAGAATTGCTGCACCAAATCGCTCTTTCGAACACTGACATTGGAATCTTATCGGCATTGTGCTTAAAATTTGTACATTTCCTTCTTCACCTAGAACCGCTTCTAAAATTTGCTCTGGTGTCATCCCTTTTTCAATCATTTTTGAAACAGGCTCAATTGTACTTAAATGCTTTTCAATTGATTCAATCGTCTCTTCTTCACAACCAGGCATAATTTGTAGAATAAAGCCCCCCGCCGCAAGAATGCTGTTATCTGGATTTACTAACACACCAAGCCCTACAGATGAAGGCACTTGTTCACTCGTTGCGAAATAGTATGTGAAATCTTCTGCAATTTCTCCTGAAACAATCGGTGTTTGACCTGAGAACATATCGCGCAGGCCAAGGTCTTTTACAACCGTCATGAAACCTTCTGTTCCTACCCCAGCACGGACATCTAGTTTGCCGTATTCATTTAAATCAAAGTGTACCTGGCCATTTGTTACATAGCCGCGCACATCGCCTTTTGCGTCCGCATCAATAATCATAGGACCAATTGGACCATTTCCTTCAATTTTGACCGTTAGCTTGTCCTCACCTTTTAGCATCGCACCCATCATCACAGCAGCCGTCATCGAACGACCTAATGCTGCTGAAACAACTGGCCACGTGTTATGACGGCGTTGTGCTTCTCCTACTGTTTCGGTTGTACGTGTTGCAAATGCACGTACTTGGCCGTTATAGCCAATAGCTCTTACTAAATAATCTCCCATGATGTCATTCCTCATTTCTTATTGATTCCGTTTATAAATGATGTATAAACCTTTTAACGTTAAAAACGGTTCGACGATATCAATCATCTTTGTTTCATTGGCAATTAAACTCGCCAATCCACCAGTTGCAATCACAAGCGGCTCTGTCTTACTTTGTGCTTTCATACGACTTACAATGCCCTCGACTTGCCCAACAAAGCCATAATAAATACCTGCTTGCATTGCCGATACAGTATTTTTCCCAACAATATGTGGCGTCTTCGTAATTTCAATACGCGGTAATTTGGCCGCCTTCGTATAAAGCGCTTCGGTTGAGATGGCAATGCCCGGTGCAATGGCTCCGCCCATATATTCACCTTTTTCATTAATATAACAGTACGTATTGGCTGTACCAAAATCAACGATAATCAGTGATTGTTCACCATATTCATGCAAAGCGGCTATGGCATTGACAATGCGATCAGCCCCTACTTCACGCGGATTTTCATATTTAATATTAAGCCCTGTCTTCACACCAGGTCCAACAATAATCGGCTTTACCCGAAAATATTTATGACACATTTCTTCAAGCGCAAACATTATTGGGGGTACAACTGAGGATATGATAATTCCTGTAATCTGGTCAAATGAGATGCCTGCATGTACAAAAAACGCTTTTACTTGCATAGCGTATTCATCTTCCGTTTTATGACGATTTGTCTCCATACGCCAATGGAATGCAAGGCGGTCGTTGTTATATACACCCAGCACAATACTAGAATTCCCTGCATCAAGTACTAAAATCATTTGTCACTCACACCTATCAAGTCCATTTAGAGAAATCATAACACATAACATTCTCTAGATAATAGTACAGTACACGCACTCATTTTCCACGGTTGGATTTATGCATTTCTTTAAGAAAAGCACAAGCGTCCTCTCTAGCCCCGACATGCATTGGAAATAGGGTCACAGTGACCTACACACGAAGAGTCTTTCGAACCGTCACCTTATTCGATAGCAAAAAAATGCAACTCGAGTTGGAATCGAATTGCATTTTTTCTTTTGGGATATTCCCATGCTTTATGATTTATCCACGGTCTTCATCGATGCCTTTTGGACGTTCTGAAGATGGTTCTTCTTTTGGCAAGTCCGCTACTGTTGGATCTGATTTTTTACCAAGAATATCATTATTGATCGTTGGTGTACCAGCTACTTCAACTGTAGGCTCAGCCTCTGTCTTTTCTTGTTCTTTGCTTTCTTTCGCCTCATCCATTGCTTGAATTGAGCTTTCTGGCAATGTACCGTTGTCACGTAAATGTTCGATTTCTTCAGCGTTTAATGTTTCTTTCACCATTAATGTGTTGGCGATTAAATCTAATAACTCACGTTTCTCCGTCAGAATTTGACGTGTACGCTCATATTGCGTATCGATAATTTTTTGCATTTCTTTATCGATTTCATACGCAATTTTATCTGAGTAGTTTTGATCCGAGTTGAAATCGCGTCCTAAGAACACATTACCGCCCGAACCAGAACCAAACTGGATTGCACCAAGGCTTTCACTCATACCATACTCTGTAACCATTGCACGTGCAATATTCGTTACTTTTTGGAAGTCGTTGTGCGCACCTGTTGATACTTCTCCAAGCACAATTTCTTCTGCTACACGGCCACCAAGAAGTCCCGCGATACGGTCTAATAACTCTTGTTTCGTCGTGAAGAAACGTTCTTCCTTCGGCAACATAATTGCATAACCACCTGCTTGACCACGTGGTACGATGGTTACTTTATGCACAGTGTCCGCCTCATCTAGAGTCAAGCCAACTACTACGTGACCTGCTTCATGGAAGGACACTAATTTTTTCTCTTTGTTAGAGTATACACGGCTTGCTTTCGCTGGACCTGCAATGACGCGGTCAGAAGCTTCATCAATATCTACCATGTTAATTGTTTTCTTATTTTTACGAGCGGCCACAAGCGCTGCTTCGTTTAATAAGTTTTCTAAATCGGCACCTGAGAACCCAGGTGTACGTTGTGCTACAGCACCTAAATCAACTGTATCTGATAAAGGCTTGTTACGTGCATGCACTTTAAGGATCGCTTCACGTCCCTTTACATCAGGATGACCTACTGTAATTTGACGGTCAAAACGACCAGGACGTAATAATGCTTTGTCTAGAATATCAGGGCGGTTTGTCGCTGCAATGATGATAATCCCTTCATTTGCACCGAAACCATCCATCTCAACGAGTAATTGGTTTAATGTTTGCTCACGCTCATCGTGACCCCCACCAAGACCCGCTCCACGTTGACGACCGACTGCATCAATTTCGTCAATGAAGATAATACACGGTGCATTTTTCTTCGCGTTTTCAAATAAATCACGAACACGTGATGCACCAACACCGACGAACATTTCTACGAAGTCAGAACCTGAAATCGAGAAGAATGGGACGCCCGCTTCTCCAGCTACCGCACGAGCAAGCAATGTTTTACCCGTACCTGGAGGACCTACTAGTAAAATACCTTTTGGAATACGAGCACCAATTTCAGTAAATTTACGGTGGTCTTTTAAGAACTCTACTACTTCCACAAGCTCTGCTTTTTCTTCATCAGCGCCTGCTACATCTGTAAAGCGTACTTTTTTCTTTTGGTCATCGTAAAGCTTTGCTTTCGATTTACCAAAGTTCATCACTTTATTGCCTCCACCTTGCGATTGACTCAACAAGAAGAAGAATAAAATAATGATAATAATGAATGGGATAATGCCTGTAAAGAAGCTCACCCATCCACTTGTTTCAGGCGCTTGCTCCCAATGTACATCTGGATATGCCTTTTGTAAATCTGTTAGGCGATCCATTAATGCTTGGTTATTTTGAGGAAGGTTAACTGTAAACGTTTCTCCCTCTTCAGCCCCTTTCATAACACCTTCTACAACGTATACACCACTATCTGGTTGTATTACTACCTCTTGGATCGTGCTAGCATCCAAAGCTTTTAAAAACTCATGATACGTCAGCTCTTCAGTTGGCTTATTGCCCCCATTAAATGTGCCAAAAATTCCGATGATCACGAGAAAAATTAACAAATAAAATATGGTGTATCGAAATATTCGATTCATCCCCAGCCTCCTCACAACATTACAGAAAAACTATAAGTAAAATCTTAACATACGATGTTTTCTACATACAACGAAAAGCACTGCTTAAAATATGTTTCACATGATTTTTGTCGAAATCGTTACACAATTGTTAGTTAAAAAGAATAAACTTCTCGTTTTAAAATACCGATGTAAGGCAAATTACGATACTTTTCTGCATAATCTAATCCATAACCTACTACAAATCCATCTGGCACTTCAAAGCCAACTAGGTCGGCCTTTAAATTTACTTTACGGCCAGATGGCTTATCTAAAAGCGTTACAATACGAATTGATTTCGCTTTACGATATTTAAATAAATCGACAAGGTAGCTTAGTGTTAAACCGCTATCGATAATATCTTCAATAATGATGACATCACGACCTTCTACACTTGTATTTAAATCCTTTAAAATCTTTACTTCACCAGAAGATACAGTTGCGTTTCCATAGCTTGAGACATCCATAAAGTCCACTTCAATATAAGAGTCGAAACGTTTCATTAAGTCTGTCATAAACGGCATTGCACCTTTTAGCACACCGATAGCGAGGGGGAATTCGTCTTTATAAATTTCTGTTAATTCCGCACCTAGCTCCTGAATACGTGCCTGAATCTGTTCCTCTGTAATTACAATTTTTTCAATATCATTTTGAATCATTATTGATTCCTCCTCAAGATTGTTCAAACACCCTAGTCTATCTTTGTTTCCCAAATGAATACATAGTCGTCCCCCGCACGCCTTGTGCTAGAAAATGTATGACTTACCCGCAAGCCGATTACCGCCAGTATCTCCCCCTTATGATCAACAAGCAGTGGCCACTGATCTCGCTTCGTAAGCGGTACTTTTTCATCTATGAAGAGTCTCGATAGGCGTTTTGGCGCCTCCATACCTGCTAGCTGTATACGATCTCCCTCTTCACGGGTTCTTGTACGTATCGGAAGAAATAGTGTTTCTGCGCTCACGTAATAGATTTGTGCGTCTTTACGTAGCGGCGAAGTTAAGTGAGCAAATTCTCCTATGTAAAACCGAATCCCCGCTCTTTCATTCCATTCATTTAGCACAAGCTCTTCGGAAATAACTGGGGCAACTTCTTGCTCTTTCAAGAAAAGTATTTTCCCATATTGCCTGCTCACTATACATCCTCTCGGTAAGTTCATCATAGCGCTTCCATTTTGTGTTTGAAATAGCTTTAAAATGAGTGTGCATAACGTATGACTTTGAAACGTGGCTGTATCGTTATCAAGATAGTTTAATAGTATTAAAATGAGCCTTCTTTGTAAAGCAAGTGGTTCGTTTAAAAACGCATTAATTTCAACTTCATAACAACTATCACTTTTTCTTGTAACTAAACGATTAAATGTTTGATGGGCAAGCTGTTGTAAATACGTATCATCTTGTATTAGTTGCAATGAAAATTGCGTTGCGTGTTGGGCAACGAATTCATTTTCAGCCTTTAAAAGTGGCACAACATGGTGACGGAACCGATTTCTTGTGTAATCATCTTTCGCATTACTTGCATCCTCACGAAAATCTACACCACTCTTTTGTAAATATCCCCTTATTTCGTCTTTTGTAACCGTTAAAAATGGACGAATTATCATTCCTTCTATAAATGGACGCTTGGCATGGATTCCTTGCATACTTGTAATCGTTCCCGCCTTTGCAAGTGCCATCAATATCGATTCTAATTGGTCATCTGCATGATGAGCAGTCACTAGCGTATCAATGGCCTGCTCTTTCATTAAGGCAGCAAAATATGCATAGCGCTCCTTACGGCAGACTGCTTGTGAATTCCCACCTTGCTCTTCCAAAATAGCTGGAATAGGGATAGCTGTACTAAAACATGGCATTTGTCTATCTTGGCAAAATTGCTCGACAAATAGTCGGTCACCCGCCGATTGCTCGCCACGTAACAGATGATCAACATGAGCGACAAATATTTCAACCTCTAGCTTTTTTTGATATTTATAAAAAAAAGTTAGGAGCGCCATTGAATCAACGCCCCCTGAACAAGCGATGAGCAGGCGATTCCCCTTGTTGATAAGCTGCTCACTCTCAATAAACTGCAAAATATTTTGCTCAAATGCTCTCATCTTCTCACCTTCTCACATCATTACACTAAATTTAAGACAGACCATTTAGGGTTAATATGTTTTATTTTGCATGCAATAACTGTACAATCATCCTGAATATCATAAGCCTGCTTATATTGTTCCATTACATCGTACAATAACACATCTGTTGCTAATTGTTGCTTATTTTTTTTCTTTAATAGTTGGAAAAAATGGCGCTCTTGCTCGTGCCAATGAAGCGCTCCATCAAATAAGCCATCTGATGCCATGATGACAATATCATCGGCTTTTAAACGTAGCGTCTCTGTTTCAATTGAAAATGTCGGCATGAGTCCAACTGGGGCTGCATTGCCTTCAATTTTCAACACATCATCACCACGCAATACATACGTTGCAATCCCTCCCGCTTTCCACGACCACAGCGAACCATGCTGTAAATCGATTAGTGCAAAATCAATGGTTGCATATAAATCACGGTCATGCTTTAGCGACATCACATAGTGAATCGTGTGCATGGCGGTCTCTGGGTCCATATTATACGTTAAACATTCACGAAGCATGCGAATCAGCGTATCGCTCTCTTTTCGTGCACGCTGATCTTTTCCCATTCCATCCGATAGCATAATAGCCATTAGTCCGTCATGGATAGGGAAAAGTTCATGCGCATCGCCAGAAGTATTATGTTTTGCTCGGCTATAAATCCCTTGCTCCATGGAGAATCGTACAGATGACCTTACACGTACTTCTACATAAGGAAATGGCATTTCTTTATACGTAATACGTTCCACATAAAAAGGCTCAGCGAATCGTTCATATAAAATGGGCAAAATGATACGCTCACTTAACTCTGTCGCTTGGTCCATATTTTTCATCGTAACGGAACAAACAATACGGCGTTGTCCTACTTCATTGGATAAAACATCAATTTGAAAACAGTTTAACTGTGCACTTTGGAGTCGTTCTAACAGTTCACATTCTAACGATTCAAATGATACAGACTCCCCTTGCATTTGTTGTAGCAAACGATTCAGATGATGGCTCACATCTTGCAACTGTAGCGCAATCATTTTCTTCCCATGAAAAAGCTGATTATTCATTTGCTCGTTATATAATAAATACTCAAGTTCTTGTAAAAGCTTATCCGACTTAATACATCTTAACCTTAGAATTTCCTCTGCCTGTGCTATCGCAATAGGATTTTGCGATGTTTTTCCTCGATAATATTGTGCAATTTTTTCAGCCATATCTTGTTTCTCTCCCCAACAGCGATCATACCGAAAACAATCTTGGCATATATTGCACGGTTGAATTTTTTTAGGGGCAATCGATTGTTCCGTAAATCGATCAAACACAAGATCCTTCATAAAAAAGACAAATTGCTGGAATTGTTCAATCGTTTGCGTCATATGATTTGTTAACCATTCTTGCCGCTTCAGCAATACTTCATCTCTTTTTGGATAAAAAAGTGCACGTAACTTCTCTAGTACAGAACGATTAATCAGTAAAGATAGTAGTGTAGCGATACTAATAGACACGAAGTACACAATATCTAGCGGTAGCGTTGCATCGTAAAAGAAGAAAAAAACGCTCGGTAAAATACTGCCTAGTGCAATGCCAAATCGTCCAAGTTGGACACTGCTCCCTGCAAATACACCCGTCAACGCATATAAGGCAAGCATCCCCGTAAATGACAAATGCGCCATCCCTACAATCGTCCCTAAAATAGTGGCAACAATCGTCGATAATGTAACGCCCCCAACAAAAGCAGCAATACAAATGACTAAATGTAAACAAATAATTGCTAAATTAAAGATAGATAATGTAAACGATGACATCCCTGTTAGCATGGCAGCCAGAATAAAAAATGCCGCACCAGCCCGTTCATACGTCCATTCTGATGTCCAAAAGCGATGTGGTGGTAATAATGTAAGCTGTAAAAAAATCATCATGACCATGGCTAATACAGCTTCACAACCAACATAAAATTGGACAAGTAGAGGTGGCCATCCGCCATAAACGCCCCCTTGCCAAGCAATTTGAACAAGTAGAGTAGCAAGCATGACGAGGATAGGCAATGGGAACTTAATTAGTCTCTTTAAAAATTGAAATGTGCATAATTGAAGAAAAATAATAACCAGTTGTCCCAACCCTAACGTGAGTGCTCCGGTAAGCCCACCAATCAACGTTGGCCATTTCAGGTGGCGATAGCGGAGACTAACGATAGCCCAAAACGGAACCAAAAATGGAACGGCTGCTTCAAAAAAGACTGCTCTTGCTAAAAAAAAGCTCACCCCAAAAAAAGTCAGCTGTAACAAGAACATGATTCGCTTTTCATTCCCCGTAAATAGTTCGCTTTGTCCACTCGATAATTGACGCAAATCTTGAATTGTAACCACTTTCTAACCCCCTTTATATAAGGTTTATTATAAAAAAATCAAGAAATGAATTTTGTCTTTTTATAAAGGGCGTAAGAAAAAATTGTTCGACGAAAACTTTAGGTTTGCGCTAAATAAATACATATCCTCTCAAAAACAACTGACTTTAAAAATCAGCTTACATCTTGTGAGCATTTGACCGAAACCGGATACAGCGACTTTTTGCAATGTACACAGTTTAAGTTGGCTTATATAGTCAATAACAATATCAGGTGTGTTGATTATCAAAATATTTCCTTTATAGAATCGTGTTTTTTAGAAAAAACATTATCAAAAATGACTTACCAGTTGATTGAAGCGGAATCGGCGAGACTCCTACGGGAATAGCATGAGCCGAAGACCCCGCAGGAGCGAGGTACGAGCGCCGAGGAGGCTGAGGCCATGCCCGTGGAAAGCGAGCCGAATGGAGCGGAAATCAACATTTCACACGATTAAATTAGCAATAAAAGGTAAATCAACACGCTTGTGACAATATATTTTTATAGAAAGAGCATAGATTAAACAGTAAAGACTTCCATCATTTTAAACTAGGAAGCCTTTTGAAATATAATTAGTTTAATTCAATCTCAATTGCCTGTTCAGTTAATACCTCATAAACAGCTGTTTTTGATTGCCTTCATATCCAGAAATGTAAAACGGTATAAGCGTAATCTAGTCTATTCTCTGGGTATTTGTATTAAATTGAACGTCTTATTCCTAAGATTCAGGTTACTCGAGCTTTTCATCGTAAATCGTTTGGTAGAAGGCTATACAATTTTGTCACTATGCACTGGTTAACCGTTCAACAGCACTTACATATCGAAATTTTAGAATAGATTTTTTCCATATGGCATTTACAGTCCTTGTTACTACTAAGCATTAGTCTTTTTTTCACTACCAAAGTGGATTAAGATATTAGTTAGGAGGGCTATTATGATTAAAGATTTCCGTACATTGTCTGCGCTTTGTGCTGCGAGTGCATTATTTATTTTACTGGGCTTTTACTTAACTAAAACCCCTGTAATATTCCAAATTTTACTATTAGTTATTGGTTTAATCATTGGAATTATTACATTAATTGGCTTAGTAAAGCTCCTTATATCGCAGCAAAAACAGGATTGAAGCATTACTTCAGTCCTATTTATAAAAAAATTGTTCCATATAAAAAAAACAGTTTGTGTACTTTGTACACAAACTGTTTTTTACTTTATAGCGCACTTTTTCTGTAATTAAAACAGCCAGCAAATTACCCTCTACGTGCTCCACGGCCGCCACGTTTTGATTCTGTTGCACGTTTTAATGTAGTTAAACGTTCATCGCTATCTTTTAAGAAACGCGCCATTTTTTGTTCGAAATTTTCTTTTGGTTGACGATCATTTCGCTCGTTTGAACGATTGTTTTCTCGACGAGGACGCTGTGGACGCTCTGGTCGCTCAGCTTGGGGCTTCGCTTTACGGATTGAAAGGCCAATCTTACCATCCGCTTCAACATTCATCACTTTTACTTCAACTTCATCTCCTACTTTCAGATGCTCGTTGATATCTTTCACATAGTTGTCTGCTACTTCACTGATGTGCACTAAACCCGTTTTGCCATCTGGCAGCTCAACGAATGCTCCAAAATTTGTGATTCCTGTTACTTTACCTTGTACTTTGCTGCCTACTTCAATTGACATAAAAAAAATGCTCCTCCTTAAATTTTAAAAGACTCTATCAGTCCTAATATATCACGAAACTACTTTATGGTTTCCCCTTTATTATATCGGACTAACTATAAGTGTCAACAAGACTCTCTCGCCATAAAACGACAAACAGACTCGACTTCCTAAATAGTCTTAAAATTTTAGCCATTTGAAAAGGCAAACGACGCATATGACGTGTCTGCCTTCCCAACTACTGCTTGTCTTCTTCTTTTTCATTATTGTCCTTCGGAATCGTAAAAATAATTTCTCCTTCTTCTGATAAGAAGTATTCTTTACGTGCCAACTTTGCAATATACTCATCATCTTCTAGTTTGGCAATTTGTAGTTTTAACATGTCCTGTTGCTCTTTTACTGCGGTTAATTGTGCTTGTACTTCTATTTTTTGTGCTTCTTTTTCTGCTAAACGTGTATTCTGATTCATCATCATGCTTACTAATGCCACACATACAGCTGTAGCAAATACCGTAAACACTGCTAGTCTTCTACGACTTAATACTTTTTGACGGTGTTTCATTTGTTGTTGCTTTGCGAGATTTGCGTTGGAGCGGACATAGTCATTATCTAACGTTTTAACAGTGCCTCTATGTACTTGTTCTTGTTGTTGACGCTGTGCCACGCCGTTCACCCCCATTGCTTCTACATTTGTTACTATTTATTATACTTATTTACTTTGTAGAGTAAAACCCGTTTTTTAGAAGTTTTATAGATTTTAATAATAGGTGTCACTAAAATTGTTAATATTCTGACAAATATATGAATGATACCGTAAATGAGCTTTGTAACTAAACGAATGATAAAGAAAACCGGTTTTATGATAATGATCACAAAAAGTCTTCCGATAAATCGAAATATCGGTTGGAAAAATAAATCATATGAAATAATTCCTACGATTTGGGCAAGTGGATCGATTGCTCGCCACTCACCACCCTTAATGACAAATAAAAAATAGAACGTAATGGCTCCTAACATGAGCCAAGCTGTTAGCTCAATCAGGTAAGCTAGTTTGGAAACAATTGATTTTTTAGGCACCAATGATGTCATATATCGGATGCAGTCAATAATCGCACCTACCATTATGCCGGCTGCAAACATGACAAACGTACTAACTAATTGTGCAGACATTAGCCGAATAATTTATGCAGTAAACTCTTTGACAGTCCAGATTCTTCTTCATCGTATTGGACCGTCTTGACCATACCTTCTAATGTAAGCAGCCCCTTGTCCACATCTAAATGTACAATGCGTAGCTCTTCACCACGAATGAGTAAGTGCCCCTGTGATGTTCTAACAAAAAACTCCTCTTGGTCAAAACGTTCAATTTCCTTTACAGATGTCATATCCATACGCTTGCGATTGCGAAGCGTTACTAGATGGTCTCCTGATGGAATGGTATATCTTGTACTTTCTGAATGCATAGATTAACTCCCCTTCCTTGTCCACTTTCTACACTGTATGCACACATAGAAAAAAGCATGACAGTAAAATTTACTATCATGCTCTCATTTTTCTATTTCATTTGAAAATTCATTTATTCTTCATCATCAATAAATTCAGGCTCAATCTTTTCTAGTTTTTCCTCTTTTACAATCGTAAACATCTTTGTTGCTTCTTCTTTACGAACAGTCTCTCGAATCTCTTCCACACGAGCTGTGACAATTTTTTGTCCAAAGCGAATAGCTAGTTCATCGCCCACTTTCACGGTACTGCTTGCTTTTGCAACCTTACCGTTAATTGTAATGCGCCCTTGCACAGCTACTTCCTTTGCTAATGTACGTCGTTTTATTAAACGCGATACTTTTAAAAACTTATCTAAACGCAATTTTTATTCCCCCTTTTCCATACGCTTTGCCTCATTCCAAAAGTAATCTAACTCCTCTAATGTGAATGCATCAAAGTCTTTCCCGCTCGCCTTTACTTGCTCTTCGATATAACCAAATCTACGGGCAAACTTCTCATTGGCGTGTAACATCGCTTCTTCCGGCGAGATTTTATAGAAACGTGCCACATTTACTAATGTAAATAGCACATCGCCAAACTCATCTAGGCGTGTAGCAGGGGAGCCTTCGCTCATTTCAACTTGGAATTCTTTCATCTCTTCGATGAATTTATCCCATGCATCATCCACATTTGGCCAATCAAACCCTACTTTTGCTGCCTTTTTTTGATAGTTATAAGCAGTTTGTAAAGATGACGCCGCGCGATACTCACCTTCAAGTAAACGCCCTTCTACCTGCCCTTTTTCCGCACGTTTAATTGCTTCCCAATTTGCCACAACATGGTCCGCATCTTCTACTGATACATCGCCAAATACATGCGGATGGCGACGAATCATTTTTTCACTAATAGAGGCAAGTACTTCCTCCAAATTGAAATAGCCGTTATCTTCACCGATTTGCGCATGTAAAAATACTTGTAACAACACATCACCAAGCTCTTCAATCATGCCTTCATCATCTTCTGCATCCACAGCGGCTAAAAACTCATGCGCCTCTTCAAGTAAATATTTTTTCAACGATTCATGTGTTTGCTTTTGATCCCATGGGCAGCCTTCTGGACCACGAAGCGTCGCAATAATTTTGCGGAAAGTCGTCCAATCCCGTAATGCCTCTTCATCTGACGTCACAGGTGGCACATAAACCGTTGTTAAGTTATTTAATTCTGCCACGTGATCCAGCTCGTACAGGGGCACAGTCGTTAACTTCTCCTTAACTGAACCTGCCGCTGTCACGATTGTCACCGGATAATCATCTCGGTATTTCTCCATTAATGTGAGCTTCACTTCTGATGCACTAAATGCGTCATATACTTGCGCAATTAAAATGTGCTGGCGCATGTTAAGATCATGCATTGACATACTTGTCCCATCTAACAGTTGGAAGCCTTCAATTGGATCAATTTTTAATGCGCCAAAAATGGGGTCTAGAAAACTTTGACCGCCTTCAATTTTTAGCGTTACTTGCCCATTACGCTCCGCCTCGATTAAATGCTGCACGGTTTGCTCTGCTACAAGCGGATGCCCTGGCACTGCATACATCACAGGCGCTTCCTTTGCTGCTTCGATTAATAGAGAAGCTATTTCCTCATATACAGGGGCAAATGTATCATGCTTCTCATATACGTAGTCAAAGCTTGAAAATTTGATGCCTTCTTCTTTTAAATCATTCAGTACAGGATGATCCTCTGTACGAACATATAATGTCTCTGCTTGTTTTAATTGCTTATAGACGCCCATTTGCAGCTGATTAAAATCTGCCGCCCCTAGACCGATCACTGTTAATTGATGCATGTGTAAACACCTACTTCTTTTTATTTAACCATAATTGATATGTGGCCATTGTTCTTCCAAAAGGAATAATAAACCATTCCCGTACACTTAAAATTTGGAGCTTCGCCACTGCTGTTATAAATGTAAATGCGCCGATCGAAATTAAGACCGCACTATAGACAAGCGCTGCCATACGAACAGATGTAAAACTTGTTATCTGATTTAATAGTCCAGCCGTTAGCGCTACAACAACTGTCATACCGATACTCGCTATCAATAACTTTTTATAAAAGCTACCTGTTGCCAATATGACCCCATTTACTTTTTTAAAATAATATACGAGAAGCAGAGCACAAGTGAATAACCCGATATTACTCGCAAGCGCTGCCCCTGCAATCCCTATTAGTGGGATCAACAACATATTACCACCGATTTTTAATGAAAGGGCACCAAGTAAGTAGTAAAAAGGAATCTTTAATTTACCGTACCCTTGCAAAATGGCTGTAAACGTTAAAATGATCGATAATGATACAATTTGTAATACATATAACATAAGCACCGATGAAAGATTATCTGTTTTAAACAGCAATGCATTTGCATAGGGCATCACAAGTATAAGACCTAGCGCTGCCGCTATGCCGAATACTAACGATGCACGATAGGTTAATTGAATATACGGTACTTCACCACGGGTACCCTGCTTAGATTTATAGGTCACAAGTGGTACAATGGCGAGCGAAAATGAGGAAGCGATCACAACGCCGAGTTGTACAAGTGGTTGACCACGATCATAAATCCCCTTGATTGCCATTGCATCAAGTGTTTCCAGCCCCGACTCTACTAACATCGAGAATACAGTAAATGAATCCACAAGTTGATACGTAAGCAATAATAGGCTACTCATACTCACACTTATACTAAAAATGGTCACTTCTTTTATAATCGGCCACTTCGAAATAGCAACCGTTTCTTTGGATAAAAGCGCCTTCTTCTTCATATAAACAAATAATAAAATAACACCTGCTAATTCACCAATCACGGTACCTAGCACTGCCATATTGCCAGCAGCATATACGGATTGAGAGAGCAGCGATATGACGACTATCGTTCCAATTAAGATTATGACAACACGTACTGTCTGCTCAAACACTTGCGCATAGGCAACAGGTTCCATCATGGCACGCGACTGAAATGTACCCTTCATCACCGCAAGTGCTGGCATACAAAGTGTAACGAATGCACCGGTTTGTAATAGTGGTGCCAGTAACGGATCGCCCATCCACGATGACAGCAAATGTGCACCGAAAAATAATAATGCAAAAAAGAGCAGTGACAGCACCGTTAAGTATTGAAATACCGTTTTCGTAATACCATGCTTTATTTGTTCATCATTCGTATCAGCGAGTAGCTTTGAAATAGCGACAGCAACCCCACCTGAAGTCCAGACAACAAAGAATGCTATAAACGGATACACTTGCTGGTACACATAAAACCCTTGATCGCCCACTAAATTTTGAAAAGGCACACGGTAAACAGCACTTAATACTTTGACAATAAGAGCGGCAACTGTTAAAAGAAGCGCGCCTTTCATATAACTTTTCATACTAAACTGCGAAGACATATAAGACCCATCCTCATCTATACAATGGTACAAGTATACCATGAATAATACGCATAAAAAAAACGCCCTAGCATGAAGGACGTCTTATCAAAAATTTAGTTTTCCATTTGCTTCGCTAAGAAGAGCGCACCAATTTCAGCACTTTTTTGTTCAACAGCGCCGATCAGCCCGTCTTTTGAAATGACATAAATGGCACCAATAATATCACCATTCGCAACGATGGGTGCAATGCAATACGATTTTACTTCCTCAAATTGCCCTGGCACAAGTTCAAGTACCGTTTCCTGCTGATGTAAAACCGGGCGTCGTTCCTTCATCGCGTCTTCCGCAAAGGTCGATAAACGGCGATGACTATATGTTTTTTTCGTAACACCCGCAATCGCAATCATTTCATCTCGGTCACTTAAAAATACAGGTAAGCCTAGTGCTTCATAGAGCGATTCCACATATTCTGTAGCAAATTCGCTTAAATCATTTATTGGAGAATACTTTTTTAAAATAACCTCGCCTTCACGATCCGTGAAAATTTCTAGAGGATCCCCCTCACGAATTCTCATCGTACGGCGAATTTCTTTTGGTATAACCACGCGCCCTAAATCATCAATTCTACGTACAATACCTGTTGCTTTCATATGCTACCTCACTTTCCACAAATTTCGCTCTGTTCCCAATTAGTATGGTTTAGTGAAAAGAAAACTATGCAACAAAAACGGACCGATATATAGTCATTTAGACCTTGTTTTTATTTTTTATGCATCATTTTTTAAAAAATAATACGAAAAATATGTTATTTTCACCAATACAATCTAAATAAACTGTTATATAAAGAGGTGAAAAATATGAGAGTGGAGCGTGTTACATCAACACCTGATGCCTATAGAAAAACTCAATACTATGCTGGTGAGCATTTAGCCTATTATTACAATCCCACTGACATAAAAAATCGCCCAAAAGTCATAACAGAGGTTGAGAATGGTATTTTTACAAGATATCTCGAAAAAGTAAATGGTCAACGTGATCTGTTAACAACTTCTTCTACTAAAGAAAGAATGTTTCTTGAAAAACGCGAGCAATATGCGAAACAAGAAGAATTATTACAGCGTTTAAATTATATGAATGGTATCCATTATAGCGCTGTCCACAAATTATATGTACAATTTCATCATTAAATAAAAGCGGGCAAATTCACACCCGCTTTTTTCTAATATTTATCGTACTATAACCATCTCTATGCCACTTGCTTTTTTGCCTCTAACACCATTTTTACCATTTTCTCTAAAATATCAAATGGTAAGAAATTGCCGCATCGCTTCATATCGATTGTTAAATTTAATTTTGTCCCCTCCATAACAAAGCCAACTGCACGCTCAAACTGCATGGATTCTGTTACAACCTTTGCTCCGTCGACACGAGCCGTTCCTTCTTCAGATAAGCTAATCGTAATGATACTTTGCTTTTCTTTAATAGCTGTTATACCTGCCTCAAGCGCCCATACCTTCATTCGTGCAATTCTCATTAAGCGCTCTGTTTCCACTGGTAAATCACCGAAACGGTCTTGCAACTCTTCGATCACTTCAAAGTAGTCTTCTTCGCGTTCCATCGCTTTAATACGCTTGTACATTTGGATTTTTTGATAACCGTCTGGAATATACGCATCTGGAATATATGCATCCATATGCAATAAAATTTCAACTTCTGGTTTCTCTTCTTTTTTCACACCGCTTCGACGCTCTTCAATGGCTTCTTCAAGCATTTGTGAGTATAAATCAAAACCAACAGAGTCGATAAAGCCGTGTTGCTGTGCACCGAGTAAATTACCGGCACCGCGTATCGATAAATCACGCATCGCAATTTTAAAGCCCGAACCAAGCTCTGTAAACTCCTTAATCGCCTGTAAACGCTGTTCTGCCACTTCTGTCAGTACTTTATCACGCTGATACATAAAATACGCGTACGCAACACGATTGGAACGTCCAACACGTCCACGCAATTGATACAGCTGTGATAAGCCCATACGATCGGCGTCATGTACAATGAGCGTATTCACATTTGGAATATCCACACCCGTTTCAATAATCGTTGTTGTCACTAATACGTCATAGTCACCATCTAAAAAAGATAGAATCACAGACTCTAATTCAGATTCTGTCATACGACCATGTGCAAAGCCCACACGAGCTTCTGGTACAAGCGCTTGAATTTCCTCTACACGACGTGCCATGTCTTCCACACGATTATATAAATAAAACGTTTGTCCACCGCGCGCCATCTCTCGTTCAATGGCTTCACGTACTAATGCCCCGCTATGCTCCATGACATAGGTCTGTACAGGAAAACGATTTTGTGGTGGTGTTTCAATGACCGATAAATCACGCACACCTACCATCGACATATGCAATGTACGTGGAATCGGTGTCGCGGTTAACGTTAATACATCAACATTTGTTTTTAATTGCTTAATCTTTTCCTTATGTGTTACACCAAAACGTTGTTCTTCATCCACGATTAATAAACCAAGATCTTGATACTGCACGTCCTTTGATAACAGGCGATGCGTACCAATGACCAGATCTACCGTTCCTTCTCGTAGACCTTTAATCGTTTCTAACTGTTGCTTCCGTGTGCGGAATCGACTAAGCAAACCAACATTCATTGCATATTCCTCAAAACGCGTTTGAATCGTTTCAAAATGTTGCTGCGCTAAAATGGTCGTCGGTACTAGAAACGCG
Source organism: Lysinibacillus sp. KU-BSD001 (assembly GCF_042920265.1). NCBI lineage: Bacteria > Bacillati > Bacillota > Bacilli > Caryophanales > Bacillaceae > Lysinibacillus > Lysinibacillus sp. KU-BSD001. The sequence continues at coordinate 30,065 of NZ_JBDQZI010000019.1, forward strand.
ACTTGCTTGCCATCCTGAATCGCTTTAAAGGCTGCACGAATGGCTACTTCTGTTTTACCATATCCTACATCGCCACATACAAGACGGTCCATTGGGCGTTCGCGCTCCATATCCCGTTTGACCTCCATAATCGTGCGTAACTGATCTTCTGTTTCTTCATACGGAAAAGCATTTTCAAACGAACGTACTTCATCTGAATCAGGCGTGAAAGCAAAGCCCTTTTCCGCTTCTCTTTTCGCATACAGTTTGATTAAATCATCGGCAATATCTTGAACGGCTGAAGATACTTTCGCTTTCGCTTTTTTCCATTCTGTTCCGCCTAATTTATGCAGTTTCGGTTCTTTCTCCTCCGAAGCAACATATTTTTGAATTAAATCAATTTGGTCGACTGGCACATATAATTTATCATCCGCTCGGTAGCGAATATGTAAGTAATCTTTATGTGTCCCACCCACTTCTAATGTTTCAATGCCAATATATTTCCCAATCCCATGATGGACATGGACAACATAGTCGCCAGGCTTAATTTCCGTATAGGATTTAATCCGCTCTGCATTCGTCATCTTTTGTGGACGTGCCTTTTTCTTTGCCTGCTGTTTAAATAGCTCATCATCTGTTACAACAGCCATTTTTTGGAGCGGTAATTCAAAACCAGCTGATAACACCGCATCTACTAGATAAATACCTGCACCACTTGGCATAGCGATTTGTGCATCAATGTGATATTCCTCGAGCATACTTTGCATTTTCTCAAGACGTTCCTGCCCATTCGCAACAAATAACACCGTAAATTTCTCTAACTTCCAACGTTCTACTTCATTTTGCAATAATGCAATTTGCCCATGGAACTGTTGCATCGGTTTACATGAAAAATTCGATGTTTTCGAAAAGCGTATCCCTGCAAACGTCCGTGCAAATAAAGCAAGATGAATTTTTTGTTGACGAATCATTGTTAAAATTTCTTTAAAGGCAAAGGAAGGTTTCGCATCGTGTAGCATTCTCCCTTCTTCAATGAGGGATAAGAACCATTCACTTTCTTCGCGCTCCCACGCATCCATTACTTCTTGAATGCGTCCTAATTCATCAAATAATACGATGCCGTCACGGGCAAAGTAATCGCCTAAAAACGCCTTTTCCTCAAATAAAAGGGAACCGTATTTATTCACATGTGTTGGTAAATTCCCCTCTTTTAGCAGCGCAATATCATATTGAATATTTTGCATAAGGAGCTCTTGTAGCTCAGGTTTCTTTACCTTTTTTAAACTATTGGCAAGCGCTCCTTCTAAACGCTCTGCTACATTTACTCGTTCTTCCTCGGATAACAAAACTTCTGTTGCCGGTAAAATACGTACGGAATCCAACTTTTCGATGGAACGCTGTGTATCAGCATTAAATGAACGAATCGAATCGATTTCTGTATCAAATAGTTCCATACGGATTGGTGCCTCTAAATAAGGTGGATAAATATCGACAATGCCTCCACGCGCTGCAAACTCTCCTGGTGCTGTTACCATGCTATTCCGTGTATAGCCCATTGCTACTAGTTGTGTCAGCCAGTTATCCATGTCGATATCTTCGCCCATCGATGCCTGTAAAAAATGTGAACGCCAGCTATTAGGCGGTGTCATGTATTTACGTACACCTGCAATTGGCAACACGTAAATGCCCATCGTCCCTTTTGCTAAATGGTCTAATGTCGCAATACGTTGGGCACGCAACTCAGGAGAAGCAATCGTCATATCTGCCGCAATAAATTCATCTGCCGGATAGTAAAATACAGATTCCTCCCCAAGTAACGATGCTAAATCATCTACTAACTTCTGTGCTTGCAATAAATTAGGCGATAGCACATAAATCGGTTTCCCCGTTTCCTTAAACAGCGCTTGCAAAAATGCCGGCCTCGCACCACCCGTTAACCCCGTTACTAATTGCTGATCTGCTTCGCCCTTTTTAATTTGGTCTAATAACGATTTTATATGTTTATCTTGCAAGAATAGTTGATGAAAAACTTCCATTGAAAAACTCCTTTCCGCTTATCTCCTGTAATATAAAAACGGAAAAAGCCTTGGCACACTGAATCTCTTAAGAGTTTGTGTGCCAAAGCAAAACCGCTATTTCGTGTTGAAAACTGTCAAAATCATTGTAACCAATTTTTTAGCGCATAATAATCGGGAAATTGACGAAGCGAATCTTCACAATGCTCACAAATCGAATGAACAACGGTCTCTCCACGCTCATTCTTTTCAATATAGTCATCTACTTCTCCTACTTCAAATTGATGCAACTTACGGATTGTCTCCTCTGCATCAAACGGTAGAGTCCCCATTTCTGTTTCACAGTGCCTGCAACGATAACGAACTGGCATATGCGCCCTCCTTTGAATACTTTTGTATTCAAAGTATAGACGTTCATGTATTTTTTTATGCGCCATTAAATATGTTCATGACATCTAAAAACGTTTTAGATAGCGATGTTTCAACCGCTTCACAAGATTTTTTTATCGCATCTTGAACAATGGGCTCATCTTCTTTTGAAAACTTCGATAAAACGTAGTCTGCTACTTTCATACCTGCTGGTGGGCGGCTTACGCCCACGCGGATGCGATTGAATTCCTGTGTACCTAAGTGCTGAATTAATGATTTAATACCATTATGACCTCCTGCACTCCCTTTTTTACGAAGGCGTAGCTTGCCCGTTTCTAAATCTAAATCGTCATAAATAACAATAATATCTTCTACATCAATATCAAAATAATCCATCATCGGACGAACACATTCGCCTGATAAATTCATATACGTAAGCGGCTTTAACAGCATTACTTTTCCTTCAGGGCGGTGTACGCTCGCATACATGCCATTAAATTTTGTTTGATTTAATGGTGCACCCCATTTATCTGCTAACGCATCAATGACATCAAACCCGATATTATGACGAGTATGTTCATATGGCTTCCCTGGATTACCTAAACCGATAATTAACTTCATCGTTAAAAACCTCTTTTTTTCTTTTTATAATTGTAGCCTATTTTAACATACCTAAATCAAAACTTCCTACAATACATAGTCCCTTGTAATCTAATAAAATTTTACTATGTATAATATTAACTTAAATTTTCATAAAAGTAATTACGCTAGCCGTATGGGCCTCCTTAGAAGTTTTGTTTTCTATACTCATGCAAGCTATACCTAAAAATAAATATTTGAAATAAAAAATTGCACGGCTACCTATCCGTGCAATTTTTTCATATGATATCTTTTGATTACGCGTCTGCTTCTGGTGTTTCAATCGCAGTTGGTTCTTTTTCTGCTGAGTCGATGGCATCTGCTGGTTCAGACGCTGGCGGTGTAATCGTTACAAGTGTATCTTCATCAGCATTCAACAGCTCAAATTTGCTGTTCCCTCGTATATCCGCAACAGATAGCGTGTCTCCAATGTTTAATGTCGATACATCAACTTCAATCGATTCTGGCATATCCATTGGCTTTACTTTTATCTTTAATGTATGAATAGGTTGCATTAAAACACCACCATCTTTCACGCCAAACGATTCCCCAACGATTGCAATTGGCACCTCCACCTCGAGCTCCTCACTCATATTAATCGCTTGGAAGTCGATATGTTTAATGTTACCTTTTAAAGCACAACGTTGGATTTCACTAATGACAGCATTCACGGTTTCTCCACCTAAGCTTAATGCAAACACTGTATTTTGCCCACTTGCCTGCATCGCCTTTGTTAAGTCCTTCGTGCCGACTTGAATCGGTGTCGCCACGGTTTGGTAGCCGTAGACATTGGCTGGTATACCTCCGCTATTTCGTATTTTCGTTAAAATCGAACGAGAGCCAATTTCACGTGTTGTTGCCGCTAATACGGTACTCATTTTTAAATCCCCTTTTCCATAAAAGTTTTCACCTTCAGCTTTACCCAGATAAGCTGAAACTAAACATTTATGAAGAGAGCATGAAAAGAGGCTATGTGCAATAACTGCACATAGCCTTGTTCTAATCATTAATCAAATAATGTACTTACTGATTTATTTTCATAAACACGTGCAATTGCATCAGCCATTAAGCCCGCAACAGAAAGTTGCTTAATTTTCGGAGACTTTTTGTCTTCTGATAATTGGATCGTGTTTGTTACGACTAATTCTTTAATTGCTGAGCTTTCAATACGCTCGATTGCTGGACCTGATAATACTGGGTGTGAACAGCAAGCATACACTTCTTTTGCACCTGATTCCAGTAAAGCATTGGCACCAATTGTAATTGTACCCGCTGTATCGATAATATCATCGATTAAGATTGCCACTTTACCTTCAACGTTACCAACGATATTCATGACTTCTGCTACGTTTGGCTTTGGACGACGTTTATCAATAATCGCAATTGGTGCTTTTAGACGTTCAGCCATTTTACGTGCACGTGTTACACCACCATGGTCAGGTGATACGATGACTACATCTTCAGGGTTGAAACCTTTTGATTTGAAGTAATCAGAAAGTATCGGAACAGCTACTAAGTGATCGATTAAAATATCGAAGAAGCCTTGAATTTGTGGTGCGTGTAAATCTAGTACGATGACACGAGTTGCACCAGCCGTTTCTAAAAGGTTAGCTACTAATTTTGCTGTAATTGGCTCACGTGCTTTTGCTTTACGGTCTTGACGTGCATAGCCATAGTAAGGCATAACAACGTTTACTGTACGCGCTGAAGCACGTTTTACAGCGTCAACCATAATTAATAATTCCATTAAGTGTTCATTTACAGGTGCAGAAGTTGATTGCACGATAAATACGTCGCAACCGCGAATACTTTCTTCAATACTAATTTGAATTTCTCCATCACTGAAATGTTTTACAGATGATTTACCAAGCTCAACGCCCATTTCGTCTGCAATTTCCTGTGCAAGTGGGTTATTTGAGTTTAGGGAGAAGATTTTTAATTTTGAGTCAGCGTATTGATACGGCATGATGCCCTCCTGTTTTATCTTTTAATTATTTTAGTTTGTTACTAACATAGTTTAACTTGTTTTCTTGTCGTGCACGGGCAACAGCTAATGCATCTGCTGGTACATCTTGTGTGACAGTAGAACCTGCCGCAATAAATGAACCTTGACCTAACGTTACTGGTGCAACAAGATTTGAATTACATCCTACGAATACATCGTCTTCAATAATTGTTTTGAACTTATTTTTACCATCATAGTTGACTGTAATCGAACCGCAACCGATATTACAGTTATCCCCTACTTCAGCATCTCCAATGTAGCTTAAGTGTGATACTTTCGTATTATTACCTAAAGTACTTTTCTTTACTTCTACAAAGTTACCAATTTTCACATGGTCACCTAATGCCGAAGCTGGACGCAGATGTGCAAACGGACCAACAGCTGTTTTATGGCCTACTGTGCTATCTAATACAACAGAGTTTTGAATCGTTGTACCATTGCCAATTGTACTGTTCACAATATGACTATTTGGGCCAATGACGCAATCCTCACCAATGACTGTATTTCCTTCAATGACACAGCCTGGTTGGATGATTGTATCTGAACCAATAATGGCCTCTGCACTAATATGTGTTGTAGACGGATTAATAATCGTGACACCATTACGCATATGTCGCTCATTAATACGCGCCCGCATCAGTTCTTCTGCCTGAGATAAAGCAAAACGATCGTTTACACCAAGTGTTTCATCAAAATGGTCTGTTACATATGCTGCAACAATTTCACCTTGCTTTTGTAAAATCTCAATGACGTCTGGTAAGTAGTATTCACCTTGTGCATTATCATTTTTCACAAGTTTTAAAGCCTCAAATAATGCTTTATTGTCAAAGCAGTAAGTACCCGTATTAATTTCCGTTACTTTCTTTTGCTCTTCTGTTGCATCCTTTTGCTCTACAATTTGTGCTACATTTCCTTCCGTATCACGTAAAATACGACCGTAACCAGTCGGATCAGAAGCGACCGCGGTTAAAATGGTTGCTTTGGCATTTTGGGAAGTATGATGATCAAACAATGCTTTCATTGTTTCAGGGCGAATTAATGGGGTATCACCACAAACAACTAATGTTGTGCCGTCAAGCGTTCCTAAAAGGGGTTCTGCTTGTTGAACTGCATGTGCAGTACCAAGCTGTTCTGCCTGTAATACATATTCACTTTGTTCACCCAGTTGTTCCTTCACCATCTCAGCCCCATGCCCAACAACTGTGACAATACGTTCCACATCTAGTGTTTCGATATGGTCTACAACATGCTGAACCATTGGCTTACCACAAACAGGGTGAAGCACTTTATATAATTTGGACTTCATACGTGTTCCTTGACCAGCTGCTAACACAACAGCAAAAATATTAGTCATTTTTAAGTCCTCCAATTTAGCTCATTGTCTCTTATGACTATATAGTAAATGCACATGATTTTCAAGGTATTCAGACTTGACAAAACATTGACATATCCGTATTTCCCAACAATTAATACTACTACATGAAAAAAACTCTAACCTAAGCAAAATAATGCTAATTTAGAAACTAGCACAATGCATAGTTACGTCAAAAAAACTTTGAATAACAAAGTACATACTCCTCCTTCACATAGTATTTTTAGTGAAATAATATTTCTCTTTGAACGTTAAGAATGACAAGCTACGAAGTAAGATGCTCATGAATTGGAGTAGAGGCTAGTGACTTTCAAAGGATTAATGTTCTATATAAAAACCATTATATGTAACTGAAACATTTGTAATTAAACTGTAATTTATACTTTCAAATCCAATAAGCTCAAGCCTTGGCGCGCCCCCCTAAAACGAACGGAAACATTTACCTACAAGAAGTCTATGTTTTCTATGCTAGAGTCAATAGTGTTAATTCATATACGAGCAAACAGCATTGTTTTTGATCCAATAAAGATATAACGCTATAAATGGATGCAAATGATGCCTTTAAAATATATTAGGATTTTTGCTCATATCAAGTCATTTAGGAGGTACTTTATGAAGAAACGCTTTTTAACAACTACTTTAGCATTGACGATTGGGTTTGGCTCATTTGCTACTATACCAACCATTACAGAACCGATTACGGTATCAGCAGCAACAGCTTCACAAAATAATACGCAGGCCGTTGCAGTAAAGGCAAATCAACTCATTGCCACAGCCAAAAGCTTAATTGGGAAAGCGACGTATAGTAATACGACATACAAACCAACATATCCATATAAATTTTCATGTGCTACTTTTCTTATGTATATTTTCGAGAAAAACGGGGTAGACCTTGCTACTTATAACGAAAATTATATGATGCAACAAGGTACGTATGTGCCACGTAGCCAGCTTCAAAAAGGCGATTTACTGTTCTTTAAAAGCAAAAAAACAGGGACTGACCCTGATCATGTAGCGATGTATATTGGGAATAACAAAGTCATCCATATGGCCGATTCCAAGCAAAATATCGTAATTTCGGATTTAAATAGCAAGCCTTATTACACAGAAAATTATATGACGGCTCGACGTGTATTACCAACATTGATGTCTTCTAACCCTGCTACAAAAGGGGATTCTATTGTAGCAACAGCTTATGCGAATTTAAATAAAGTAAAAATAGGGTCTGTGAACAAAGAAGCCTCTTTATCGTTTACAAGAGGTGGATTTATCGAATATATTTACCGTAAAAATGGTGTGTCACTTGGCACAAAAACAATAAGCGAGCAGATGAAATTAGGGTCTGCTGTCTCTAAATCTAATTTACAAAAAGGTGATTTAGTATTCTTTAATAGTACAAAAGGATCTAAAACACCTTCACTCGTTGCCATCTATGCAGGAGATCACCGCCTTATCATTCCAAACTCGAATGGCGTTATTACGAGAGTCCTATTAGTCGATTATTATGCAGAACATTATATTACAGCTAGACGAGTTACTAATGTATTTGCAAAAAATTAAAAGTAATGTAACGTAAGCAGTAGCTACGTCATATCAACGATGACAAGCTTATTAAACAAACAATATTACCTTCAAACCAAATAGCCAATCCACATGGTCCAAAAATAACTATGTAACAGCACGTCGTGTTATGTAAAGCACCTACTATGAGAAAGAAGAATTCGATGGAAATCATTCGGATTCTTCTTTTTCACACTTTAGGGGCTTTCTTTTAGCTGATTAGCAAAGGCAATCATTGACCTACTCGACATTGGTCCCTTGATGAGTAATAGCGTATGCGCATCTAGCTTCGGTTTTAATATATCCAATACGCCTTCTACATCTTTAAACGCGTGTACTTCCGCTGTTGTCCCTTCCTTCAATGCTTGCTTGGCAATTTCCTCTGCTCTACTACCAATTGTAATAAGCATCTGGATATCATACTGTGCAATTAAACTACCAATCTCTTGATGATATTCTTTTTCAAAATGACCAAGCCTTTTAATATCGCCTAGCACAACAATCACCTTTTTATTCTTTCCAATAGCATGCAATACTTTAATAGCCGCTTCAATCGATGTAGGGTTATTAGTCCATGTATCATCGATAATTGTACTTCCGCTCATTCCTTGCGAAAATTCCAAATGCCTTGCCATTTGTTGAAACGTTCTTAAACGTAAAATGGCTTTCTGAACCGATAGACCGAGTTCTTTTATCGTGGCAATAGTAGCAAGCGCGTTATACACTTGATGCTCACCGTATCCAGGAATATAGGCTTGAAAGCTCTGATCATCTGTATGAACTTGAAACTTCATTCCGTCTTTAGCAAATTGGATATGAGAAGCACGCACATCTGCAGTTTGACTCATCCCAAATGTGACGACTTTTCCTTTAAAGGTACGCAATGAAATTTTCTTTATATTTTCATCATCTGCATTAATAATTAATGTACCATTCGGCCGTATCCCTTCTACCATTTCAGCCTTCGCTTTTATATATCCCTCTAAATTTTTACAACCATCTAAATGATGCACGCCTATATTCGTAATAAGGCCGATTGTTGGCTGATAAATCATACATTGGTGTTTAATATTTCCATTATTTCCTAGACCTAATTCAAATACGGCTGCTTCTGTATGTTCATCGATACCCGTTAAATATGGTAAGGATTGGCGTGGCTCGTTTTTGCTACTAATAGAAGCTTGAATGCGCATATCCTTACTCAAAACATGCTTCAGCATTTCTTTTGTTGTCGTCTTTCCGCATGTACCTGTAATCGCGACAACGGGTAGCTGAAATAACTGTCGATAATAGTGAATAAACTTCCAATAAGCTTGTAAGACACTCCGTACTTGAATCACCGTTGTTTGCGGCAATGCTTGTGCCAATTCAGTAGCAGGTTTATCAGAAATGATAACAGCAGGCGCTTTTCTATCCAAATCTTTCCAATCTATCGTGTCACTTTTACTCACAAACAGTAGTGTATGTGTTGCTACTAAATCATGTCTCTTATAATAAATAGCATGTTGTACATACCAGTTTTCCTTGCCGTTTAGGAGTTCCCCTCCTAGTAATTGACGAATGGATTTCACTTGTAATGCTTGCATACAATTTCCTCCTCTCATTATCCTATGAGTCTTCAAAAGTGTTCACTAGGTCGTTTTACTACGGTGTTTCTATTTGTTAGGATTGTTTCGTACATCGTTTGATCTTCTAACCGTTTAAATATGGATAGATCGGGTACATAATTTCCTTCAATAATCCATACTTCCCCTCGGTCCGTCACCCCAACATCAAATCCTACAATCGTTATATGCTCACGATGTGCGAGTTCTTTCATCGCCGCTAAACAAATAGTATCTATTTGAGTGGCAAGGTCCTCCCAAGCCTCTGGTGAAATAGGTGTTTGCTTTAGGGCTTCTTCTAACGGAAGAATGGCCCGTGCTGCATTCGTAATAAAAAATAAATGTCCCGCCACTTTTACAGCCTTCCCTGTCACTTGCCACTCACCATCGACCTTTTGTGTCATCACTCGTATATCGATAAAGCAATCCTCAATCATCGTTAAAGGAATCCCTTGTTGAATGATATAATGCTTAGGCGCTAAGCACATTTGACGAATGTACTCATACGCTTCTACTACGTCTTGTTTTTCTAATTTAGAGATGCCGATATAAATTTCATACGTAGTATTTAATTTACGGACTTTAATAATATCTTTTCCTTGTTGACCATTACATGGTTTCAAGAAGATCATGTCATATTTTTTTAAAAAATTTTGGAATGTCGCCTCTGTGAGTAAATCTGTTTGAGGCATCAAATGAGAGAGAGTTTGATATTGGTTCCACTTACTAATGGAAAAATGTAATGCCGTATCATAAATCAAAATGTCACCCTTTAAATTAAATGCCATTTCAATCACAATACACTCACAGTTTGTATAAAACTGCCCAAGTTGTTGTGCCACTAACAGTGCGATGTCTTGCATTTTGTGAAAACAGTATCTATAGACAAATGGCTCAAAAAAATGATTGGAGTGTTTTGTCGTACAAGTGACTTGCCAATTAGATGTATTTTTATGAACGGTTACAAAACGGTGAAATGCCCTTCTCCATAAAGAAGTTTGTGTCAATTGTGGCTGAATAATATAGTGTTGTTCACTCATTTCCTGTTGGAGGATTTTATATACGTCCTCTTTTTCTGATACTTGAATAAACATGTCATTTATGTTTAGATGAAATGCCCCTTCTTCGACAGCAATCGTAATAAACTCTGTGCCATATACAGGCTTCAATATAATTTGTTGATGACTTGCTAACATGGAAAATAAGGATTCTTTCGAAAATTGCTCATTTGGGGCAAGGTACGGATGTAGCCTCTGTTCTTGTTGGAGTATTTTATATTGGCCTATTCTACCTCTTGCCGCTTTCATAACGCCTCTCCTTTTACTTGGTAGCCCCTCAGCTTTAAATGCTACTGAGGGGAACAAAAGATCAATTATTATAAACTTTGACATCCTAAAGCAACAATGGAACCTTGGCTTACTGGAACCGCTCCTGTTTGGTCAAAATACCCTGTAATAACAAAGCTTTGCACAATATCATTGGCTGCTTGTGCGACTTGATCTCGGAAAACAGCAACAAATGGATATTCTGTCATACCGATGATACCTGTACCTTCCACTGTCACGACACAGTTTTCACCCTCTCTTCGACACCGAACAGATGTGATGGTATTAGCCGTGAATAAAAAACTGTATTGATCTGGTGTTTCAGTATCTTCAAATTGCAATGAAAGTGTTGACGTATCAAGAGTAGTAACACATACATTTGCAGCATATGTTAAATTTCCTCTTATACTTCCATTTACCCCCGAAAACCTCACGTTTTCTCTTAAAGCAAACGCATCCACCATTACACCACAAGGACAAATTACACCCATCTTTCTCTCACCTCCTTCTTTCACAATATATTCTTTCCACTACTTAAATGACCGGGTATTTGCCTGTAAAAACAGAAATAATAGTAAAAGATCCCCTCTTATCAAAGGAGATCTAAGATTTTTTTCTTAAATTGCTTGCTAATTCAATCATCGTTTTACTGTACATATCCCCTTTAATTAAAATAATCGTATTACTATCTACAATATCCTTTAGTAAATCGTACACTAAAATGCTATTTTTAAAGCTATAAACAGGCTGTTGGAAACCTAGTTTTACGGCGTAATCCCCTATTATTTTAGCATGCTCTCCTACTGTTATTAGTACATCCACGCCTTTTTTATAAATTAACTCACCTGCTTGCTCGTGAATCGTATATCCCCAAGACCCAACATCTGTAATCGTGCCAATAATCGCTACTCTTTTCTTTCTATTGGCTAATGCATTTAATACATCTAACGCGGCACTAAGCGAAGTCGTTGTAATACTCCATGTGTCATCTAAAAGCAACGCCCCATTCATGCCATTCAATAATTGAAGCTGTTTATTCAACTGCTTGAATGTTTGCAACTGCTGTGCCGCCTCTGGAATCGTTAAGCCCATTTCAACAACCGCGGCGATGGCAGCAAGTGCATTATATACTTGGTGTTCGCCAAAACCAGGTACTTGTATATCATAGTGGTGTTGCCTGTAATGAACCTTAAATTGCATGCCATTTGCACAATATTTTAAATCGCTCGCTCTAAAATCACACGATGCGTCCTTTCCTATTCTAATAATTTTGCCTCTAAATTTTTGCAGATCAATTTTTTTCGTATTTTCATCTTCAGCATTAATGATTAATGTCCCATTAGGATCTATAATTTCTACCATTTCTCCCTTTGCCTCGATGTACCCTTCAAGCGTCTTACAATAATTTAAATGGTGAGCACCGATATTCGTAATAATACCAATGGTTGGCTTAAAATAGGTACCTGCTTTACGTAAATCTCCTGGTGCACCGACTGCTGTTTCAAAAACGGCTGCTTCTGTATCTCCCTCAATACTTAACAAGTAATGTAAAAACGCTGTTCTCGAATTCGTACTAAGCTGTGTTGCTGTCACCTTTTTGTAAGGTGTAAGAATATGTTTCACCATTTCCTTTGTTGTTGTTTTTCCAGCAGTTCCTGTTATGGCTACAACAGGTAATTGAAACTGATGACGGTAATAATTGATAAATTTCCAGAAAGCCTCTTCGGAACGCTTTACTCGAATAACGGTAACTTGCTGTGGTAGTTCACGAAAACCGTATGACAATTCTGTCACAAGCACTATCGGAAAATACGTAGCAAGTTCTTTCCACTTTACGATTCGCTTTTCGATAAAGAGAACCGTATTTTTATGCTTTACTTGCTTTAATCGATAAGCACCATACTGAATGATAACTTCTTCTCCTTGTACTAACTCTCCTGAAATAATTGTACATAATTGTTTCACCGAAAGAGGTTTCACCCTACACTTCCCCCTCCTTTCTTCTATATCGTATGTGCTAAAAAAAACATTGCTTAGATATTTGAATTAAACGTGATGGATAACCATGCAAAAACTATTTTTCACCATACATTTAAGAAAGGGTATAACAATTAGAGAAATAATGGAGATGAATATTTTGAAAACCATACTCTTTATAGGTGTAAATAAATCCGGCTCCAGTAGAGAAGCAACTAAAGCAGCGGAAAACTTAGGCTATTTTGTCGTTCTTTTTACAAACAACCCAAAACAAATAGCACAACGTGAGCTCTATCCGGATATTCATAAAATGATGTTGATTGACACAACAAACCTAGAAGAAATGAAAAAAGAAATTCAAAAACTACTAAGTATTGGACTCGATATTCAAAACATTGTGAGTTTTGTCGATCCGTTTGTACATGTCGCTGCTTTACTGTGTGATGAATTTTGTCACAATCTCACTTCTTCCAAGGCAATTAAGATGATGGAGGATAAAGAAGAAACGCGAAACTTTTTATTAAACGAACCATATTCACCAAAGTTCCAAATTATTAATTCCCAAGAAGCAAAGCCTAAAAATTTGCACTTCCCTGTCATCATTAAATCACCAAAATCTACAGGTTCAAAAGATGTATTGCTGGCTAATAACAAAAAGCAATTGAATAAACATCTCTCCTCCCTTCGCACTAAGTATCCAGAGGAATCTATTATTGTGGAAGAATTTTTAGATGGCCCTCAATATCTAGTAGAAGCGATCGTTCATGAACATCAACCACATATTGTCGCTGTCATCAAACAAGAGATTACAAAAGGTCAGCGATTTATCATTACAGGCTATGGTGTATTAGCAACGGTCCCTCCAAAATTACAAGCAGGTCTTGAAAATGTTTTACATTCAATTGTCACTAACTTTGATATCCAGACAGGTGCACTCCATTTAGAGCTTCGTTTGACACCTCATGGTTGGAAGCTCATCGAGATTAACCCACGTATTTCTGGTGGTGCCATGAATAAAATGATTGAAGCTGCCTTTGGTATTAATTTAGTGGAGCAAACACTTAAGTTATTCCTTGGGCAAAAACCTCATTTAGAACCTACACATCGAAAATTTGTGTATACAAAGTACTTAATTGTAAAGCGCAAAGGTATACTACAAAAAGTAACTGGAAAGCTACGTGCAACTAAATCACCTGGCGTTTATGACGTCTATATAAAGCCTAAAAAAGGAACCTTACTCATCCCACCTTTATCCATGGGTCACCGTTATGCCTATATCATCACACAAGGGAAATCACTAGCAGAAGTACGAAGATTAGCCGATAGAGCCGCCAAAGAAATTAAGTTTCATATGCGAGCAACATAGCGAAGGGGCCGTCTGAAAAGACATTTTGAGACGGACCTTTGCGACGAGGATGGTGGCATTTTGATGTGACCACCGCAGGAACAATATTTCTTAATGGATAATTATTAAGGAGTAAAAACATACTAACATTAGTAGTACAAACCACGGCCATGGTTTGTGCTACTATTTTTTTATAGTAGAAGTGAAGGAAAGCCGAACAGCCCCTGGGATCATTTAAGAATCCGTATTAAA